>JAMOOB010000141.1 GCA_027066265.1 Desulfurococcales archaeon | reverse complement strand
CGAAGTACCGCTGATAATCGATTGGCCCCAGTACGTGACTACGGTAGATCCAACCGCTCAGCAACTACTCAAACGAGATGTTCACTACATCGTTAGGTTCTTCAACAAGAGGTTCCGACTCGATAAGGATCCCGACGAGTTGCTTAAGTACGTTCTTACACCTCCCGAGTAGCGGGGGGCTCGAAGCTCCTTGAAGACCGGCGCCATGGCTGTCATGGGGCTAGACATCGTTCGAGGAAGCCCCCTCTCACGCACTACTAAACCTACCTACGCAATCGTAGTGCTACGCAGCGACGGTTCCATCATCTACGAAACCGATGAAGCGCCTCTCAACCGCGTTATCAGGGTTGCGTGGGAGTACCACGTCAAGAGAATGGGTATCGATAATGTGTTCGAGCTCGCTCCCGATACCTACTCCCTAGCCAAGGTTCTTAGCCTTCTACCACCCGATCTAGAGCTATACCAAGTCACGATGCAGGGAGGAACCTTTGAAAGCCTTACGCGAACCGCATCGAAGCTAGGCATCGAACTCTCGTCGAAGCCTAGACCACTCCAAACAGCTTTCATAGCGGCTCTACTAGCGCTACACGGAGTCGGTACACCTATCAAAGCTGTAGAGCACCGCACCAAGATCATAGTTTCGAGAGCTCGTAGCACGGGTTCCGGAGGTTCGAGTGCTTCGCGCTACGCACGAGGTATGAGAACAGCTGTTCTACGCGCTGTACGCGAAATAAAGGAAGCTCTCGACAAAGCTTCGCTTAGCTACGACCTGATATTTAGGAAGGGGCGAGGAGGTCTCGAAGGAGCGGTATTCGTGGTCTACGCTCCTCGCTCCGCTCTCGAAGGGGTTGTGAAACCGTTCAGAGGCAACGACGTCGTAGTAACCATAAGACCGGAGTACCGACGAATCGTTCTCGTTGACCGCGAGCTGGAACAGCGTCGTAGGTACCTCATAGTAGGCATAGATCCAGGTATGGAGACGGGTATCGCGGCGATAGACCTATCGCTACGCCTCGTACTCCTAGAGTCGTCCAAGGAGCTCGATAGGGGTAGCATCATAAGCAAGATCAAGAGCGTTGGAGTACCGGTAATGATAGCCACCGATAAGAACCCTCCACCGGACTCAGTCAAGAAGCTGGCATCGGTTCTCGGAGTACCTCTCTATACACCTCCTAGGAGTCTCAGCGTAGCTGAGAAGGAACAACTGGTTGAATGGCTTAGGAGGAGAACACGTCGCGAGATCGCGGTGACCACTACGCATGAACGAGATGCGTTAGCCGCTGCAGTGAAGGCATACCGAAGCTTTGAGAGGAAGTTCTTGGAGGTCGAGCGAAGAATTCAGGAACTCGGTATCGATGCCGACGTCGACGAGTTGAAGCTGTACATAGTCAAGGGAAAGACGGTGGACGAAGTGATAGAGATCGCTATAGATCGCTACCTAGGAATGGAGTTGCAGGATGAGGTTAAGCCTCAAACACGCATTGTTCAGAAGAGCATCGATCTCGATAGCAGAGTTCGAGCACTCGAATCGAGAATCGAGGAACTGACCCGAGAACGTGAACTACTTCGAGAGGAGGTGAAGAAGCTTCGCAAGATGGTTGAAGACCTAGAGTTCGAGCTTAGGCATAGTACTCGACTCGAGGTTCCCCAGGAGATCGTTAGGGATCGCGAAATCAATGAGCTTAGGGAAAGGTTGAAACAACTCGTGGCTCGAATTGAGGAACTCGAAACCGAGCTTGAAAAGAGCAAGATCATGTCGACGAAACTTCTCGAGTACATCAAGCTCGTAGCTCTTGGAAGGTATCGTATCGTACCGCTCTTACCTAGCCTATCTCGTCGAGGGCTTTCGAAGGTTCAGGAGCTTGCTAAGAACGTGGGCTGCGTCATCATAAAATCGCTATCCGTAGATCTGGACGCTATCGAGCAGGCTAGGGATCTAGGGATAGCGATAATACTACCTTCCTGCAACGAGGATGTAGAGAGATTGCTTCTAGAACGTGGCGTAGCCGTAGCATGCAATCCTAGAATCGTTGACGAATTCGAAGGCGTTGCTCTCGTAGAGTCCGAACACGTAGATGCGTTACTGAGCGAAGCACGTGAAAAACTCCGACGATTCGAAGAATCTAGGAAGCGTAGGAAGGAGCTCGATCTCGATACGCTGATCAAGATCGTGGAGGAGTATAGAAGTCAACTACTAAAAACCGTTGTTGAGGATGAGCGTGGCTAGAACAGCATTACCTTGTCTTCGAGTATCAATCTCGTTACGTTCTTAACGTTGTTCAGTTCTTCCTCGGCGATAGCTTGTGCCTCCCTCTTAATATCTTCGCTTAGCCTTTCCTCGGGAACTATTCTTATGTCTACGATCAGCGGCTGGTTTATGGGTTTGCCGATCTGGCTTAGAATACCTACATACACCTCACGAACGCCACGAACTTCCTTAACAATGCGGTTGGCTACGATGTTCGCTAACACGTTGTAGATCTTGCCAACGTGGCTAACGGGGTTCTTACCAGCCGTAGCTTCGAGGCTCATGGGCCTCATCGGAGTTATCAATCCGTTGGCACGGTTTCCACGACCGGTAGCTCCATCATCACCGTGTTCAGCAGAGGTACCCGTTACGGTGAGGTAGAATATTCCATGCTCTGGCTTGTCAGCGGTATTCACGTATACCTCGACTTCGTAGTTGGGAGCTATCTTGGAGGCTAGATCGAGAACCTTCTCCTTTACGCTCTCCTTGATGGCGATGTACTCGTCGGCATCCCTAACGTGTCTCGAAACCATTGCTACCGCTACGGTGAGGGTTATCTTCTTCCCTCTTCTGAGACCCATAACCTTGACGTCTTCACCAACAGCTGGGAGCCTCTCCTTAAACTCTCTAGAGTTGAGCATACGCTCGGTTTCGAGAACAAGTCTTTCGAGCGTTGAGAGTGGTGCGAACCCTATTCCGAAGCTCGTATCGTTTGCTAGAGGAATGCTTTCGGCACCCATCTCGAATATCCCAACGAGATCAGCGCTTCCCTGACCAATCCTGTAATCTATCACGACGTGGCGCTCCGGATCGAGGTACCTAAAGTTCTTTCTTATCCATTCCTTCGCAGCTTTCAGAACAAGGGATCCTATCGGTACGAAATCCATACCTTCCCGGGTCTTGACGAAGTACGTAGCTCTTCCAGAAACAACGATGTATATCGGGTGAAGAACTTCTCCACCTCCAAACCGAGGCTTGGCTTGTCCACCAACAACAAGAACCTTATCGACGTTGTGGTGTAGAATAGTACCGTAGTTCTCCATGTAGTACCTACAAAGCTCGCGACTCACTGCCTCAGCGATTCCGTCAGCGATGTAGTCCGGGTGACCAACACCCTTACGCTCTACCATCTCTATCTCTAGCGATTCTATGCCAGGCCATCTAAACTCGGATACGACCACGTTGCTCATCATCGCACCCCTTCGAGGGGGTCTAAACATAGTGGTAGACTATAAACAGTTCGCTGTACACTCCGATGCTAGGCATGTCGCTGGCTGCAGCATCATCGTTTCGAAGCTATGCGCTTAGCCATCATGTAGATCCTTAGACACGTTTCGAAGTACCTACACGTCTTGCACTCGATTCTATCAACCGAGAAGTCGAAGTTTACGGGACACGATTTTGGAAGCTTGAGTTTCCTAGCCACGTAATCACCTCAACGCCGAGCTCTGTCTAAGCTGTGCTTGCGTATAGTCCGTGCATATGAACAGCACTTGGCTACCCCTAATGAATACCCTTCCATACTTAGCAACGATGTTCTTACCTCCATCGGTATACTCAACAGCATCCTCGAGAACGACATTCATAGTGCTATCCGTCATCACTAGTCTACCCACGAATTCGGCACCCTCCTTCGTTTTCACCATCACGGTCTTGTTGACCGCTCCTCGGAGTACCTTTAATGGTGTGATCTGCGGTTTCTGACTCATGTTCCGAAACCCTATCGATAGTGCTCAGCACAACGTGCAGAATAAAAGCTTTCCTCTTATACACTACCGTTATCGGGCATCCCCGTGATCACAGTAATCGTTGAACACTTGGAGCCCTGCATCAATAAGTGGATCTATTCCGAGTATAGCTTCGTTGCAAATCTATTCCGAGGCAGAACAGTGTTCAGCAACGTATCGAAGGAGAAGCATGCGAAGGTATTGTCAAGGCTGGGAAGAGTCGTTCGAGAATCCGTTACCGAATGGCTACGCGATCGCGATGATGTTCTGGTACTCGATCCCGACGCCAACGAGATGCTTACACCGAGAGACCTCGAAAACCATCGATACATCGTGATAGGAGGCATAATGGGATCCCATCCACGCGAGAGCAGAACGAGGAAGTTCATATCATCGAAGATGCCGCGAGCATCCAAACGAAGCTTAGGACCTCGCCAGTTCACAATTGCTGGCGCTGCCTACGTACTGAAGAAGGTTGAAGAAGGTAGAGAACTCAACGAGATACCTATAGTCGTTGGGCTTAGGATATCTAGAAAGCTAGGGAAATTCATCGAACACGAAATCGAATTACCTTACGCTTTCCCTCTCGACGAAAGAGGAAATCCGGTACTACCACCGAACTACATCGATATCGTATCCGAGTACGTAGCTACGTACGAAACCCGCGTACTTTCATCCTCAGAGAGCTGTTACGACGACGTGGACTAGAATCGAAGCAGCAACGTAGGTAGAAGCTCCTCGAAGATACTTATCGAACTTTCTACGAGCACCCAATCGCTTGGCTATCGGTATCGTCGGCACGTAGAGTATCGCTAGGTATATCCACCCCATGTAGGGTATCAACCAGCTTGGAATCCCTACGAATCTAAGCGATTCATATACTACGCCAAGCAGTGAGAGCAACGAAAGCACTGCCCCTACAACGGCGCCGTAGAGAGTTCGAAGGAATATCAACTTCATCTCTATACCTAGCTCCGAAGACATGGGGTGACCACCGTGAAGAACTCGATGAGTTGGCTAGATATAAAGGTCTGGATAGAGGAGCAGAGGAAGGTTCTGGAGGGTAGTATAATTGACAACGTGTACGTACTGGATAAAGTTATAGCGTTGAAGCTTCGATGCCTAGACGGTGTGGATAGGATCCTCGTACTGGAACCGGGTAAGAGGATTAGCTTTACGCGTCGTACAATCAAGAGCGAGGAGATCGGTGGTAAGCAGCTCATGTGGAGAAGATTGTTGAGGAATTGTAGGGTGGAGAGAGTTCGTCAACGAGAATACGAACGAGAGATCTACATCGATCTAAGGTGTGGAAGCGAAGCACGAATACTAGTAGTAGAGCTACTTCCTCGAGGTGTAGCGCTCGTACTCGATGATAGTGGCAAGATACTGCTTACAACGGAATCTAGAGAGATGAAAGATCGAGTAATAAGACCTGGTCTCCAATACGTACCACCACCATCCAGGAAACCATTCGTAGAGATGTCTATCGAAGAACTACTCAGCGAGCTTAGCAAAGGAAAGGATCTTGTACGAGGTCTTGTAAGAGGATGGGGTCTTCCACCAGAGTTAGCAGAAGAAGTTCTTCACAGGCTCGGACTTCCATTCGATTTATCTGTGAAGAACCTTTCACAGCAAGACATTGAGAAGATACGCAATGCCGTGATAACCTTCGTCAACGAAGTCGTTCAAAATCCTAGACCTTGCATTGCGTACAGCGATTCGAATCCTATCGGATTCTATCCTTTCGAACCTACCGCACGTAGTTATAGGCTTCAGCGGTTCGAAACCTTCGATGCTGCGATAGATGAATACTTTTCTCACCTTCTTGAGCAGAGCGTAATCGAACAAAGGATTTCGCAAGTACGTAGCGAGATTGAAAAACTTAGGAAGAGCGTTGAAGACATAGATCGTCGAATCAACAGCGTTAAGGAGAGGATAGAGAGCCTTAGGAAAGTGATAGAGCTTATCGAAACGAGGTTTTACGAACTCGAGGAGATTCATCGATGTGTTCAGCGAACCATCAAATCTCTTGGATGGAGCTCCGTTCCCAAGTGTTCCAGCTACATAACGAAGTTTGATCCTAGGAGAGGTGTTTACTACGTTAGTATGGAGGGCTTTCTACTCGAACTAGATGCTAGGAAGAGTTTTATGGAGATATACAGCGAGCTTAGGAAAGAGCTGTCAGATCTCGAGAAGGATGTTGAGCGAGCTGAAGAGGAACGCAAACGTTTACTCGAAAAGATTGCAGAGCTCGAACGTCGTATCGATGTAGAGCGACGAAGTTTAGAGATCAAGTTGCGACGAGTTAAGGAATGGTACGAGAAGTTCCATTGGATGATAACCACCAACGGCTTCCTAGTCTTGGGAGGACGTGATGCATCCCAAAACATCTCGTTGATTCGAAGATACCTAGAGAAGCGAGACATAGTCATGCACGCAGATATCCATGGTGCTTCAGCAGTCATCTTGAAGACTCAGGGAAAGATGCCTACCGAGCAAGACTTGAGAGAAGCAGCTGTTCTCGCTGCCTGCTACAGCAAGGCATGGAAAGCGGGTCTAGCTTCGGTAGACGTCTTCTGGGTATACGGAGATCAAGTATCGTTATCGGCACCCTCAGGCGAATACTTACCTAGAGGATCGTTCATGGTCTACGGAAAGAAGAACTACATTAGAAACGTTGCGCTCGAGCTATGCATAGGAGTAGAGCTTGTAGGCGATAGCTACAGAATCGTGGTAGGACCCGAACACTTAGTAGAGAAGAGGTGCATTGCATACGCATTACTTCGTCCCGGAGACGAAGATCCTTCGAGAATAGCAAAATCGTTCGTCGAGCATCTCAGAAAACATGGACTCGAAATGCTTGCGAAGAGCATCGATCTTAACGAGCTCATCGCAAGGATTCCTGGAAGAAGCAAAATGGTTAAGTTTGTAGCAAAACCCCTTAGCCTCGGGACTAGCGATGCTCAAAGCAAGGGATCTAATGGTTCCGAATCCTGTCACGATCAACGAGCATGCAACGGTGTACGAAGGAGTTAAACTTATGGAGAAACACGGCATAGCATCGCTGATCGTGGTCAACGACGACGGTCGTGTACTCGGTGTCGTTACAGCGAAAGATATCGTGTTGCGCGTCATTGCACGAGGTCTCGATCCCTACACGGTTAAGATGAGAGACATAGTATCCAAGCCGGTAACAGTTGTCGAACCCGATGAGCCGTTGAAATCGGTTATAAATAGGATGATAGGTACGGGACACGGACACATTCCGGTGGTAGATGAGGGGGGTAGACCCATAGGCATAGTCACGGTAGACGATGTTCTGAAGATAGTTCCGGAACTCTTGGAAAGGTTAGAGATCATTCATCGCTAAACGCTTCCAAATCGTTTAGCCCACTCCTCGTACATCCTAAGCATCTCTGGAGATATGCTGGGCTTCCTCCTCGCCAGTACTCGAAGGAAATCGTTCATCGTTACCGGTCTAGGATCTTCGTAGATCCTACCCGATCTAAAGAGCTCTCTAACGGTGATTAGGTACGCTTCCATCACGATGTCCCTTATATCGCTTGCCGAGTACCCCTCCGTCTTCTCGGCAAGCACATCGAAATCAACATCGTCGGCAAGCTTTATGCATCGCGTGTAGTACTCGAACAATGCCCTCCTAGCTTCTCGATTTGGTGGAGGTACGTATATCCTTCGCTGGAATCTTCTTAGGAATCCCATATCGAGCCTCCAGGGCTTGTTGGTAGCAGCTATAACGTATACGAAGAGGTTCCTATCCTTGATATCGAGGCCGTCCATCTCTTTCAGGAACTGGTTCCTAACCCTAGCCTCTCCACCGATTTCGTGTTCGTATACTCCTAGCAATGCATCTGCTTCATCTACGAATATTATCACGGGTTTCTTTTGTTCAGAGCTAACCTTCCTTGCGTAAGCAAATATCGCAGCCACTTTCTTCTCGGCATCTCCTAGCCACTTAGACATGATGTTAGCTGCATCCACCTGCATGAATACGCCATCGATTTCGTTCGCTACCGCTGCTGCTAGCATTGTTTTACCGCATCCCGGAGGTCCGTAGAGGAGGATTCCTCTAGGCCATCCTAGAGGGAAGAGGTCGGGTCTCTTCGTTGGATATACTATGGAGTCCAGAATCGCTTGCTTGGCATCGTCGAGCCCAATGATGTCTTCGAACGTAATGTTGGGCTTTCGTTTAACTATGAATTCATCAACGAGTTCCTCTAGATTCTGTGAAGATCCCGAAGTACCGCTTTGAATCGCTATGCTGCTCTGACTCGCTTCTTCTAGACTCCTAGCCTTCTTCAGCAATCCGTTCGCTATCTCTCTGTACGTTACAGACATTGGATCGCTAGGATTGTTCTCGGCAATCGTTAGAAGTACCTCGGCAGCTTTTCGATACTTCTTAGCTGCTTCAACAAAGTTTCCAGCTTTCTCGTTCACCATCGCTTCGTCTATCAGTTTCCTAGCTATCGCTTCTAAGTACGCCCTGCTCAAATAAAACACCTTTAGCTTACATCGATATCTTTATCTTGCCTTCGCGCTGAAGCTCCAGCAACGCCTCCATAACCTTATCCTTGGAGACTCCGAGCTTCTTAGCGATATCGTTGAGATCTACGAGACCATTGTGCTCGACAATGTATTCAAATACTAGGTTCTTAAGCATTCGTCTCTCGTCGAAGCTGGTCAGTACGACCGTTGGAACGGGCTGAGGTTCTATTACTCGAGGTATCCTAGGTACCATGCTTCGCTTCTCAGCATCGTCCACGAGTTTATTGACTATCGGAGAGATCCTCGACGTTATGTTACGCACCTCTATCTCTGCTTGCTGCTCGATCTCACGTAGGATCTCTTCAACCTCCTTATCAACAGTAGCAACGTTATGCATAACTACGGGGCTCTGCGTAGCTGCAGCAAGCTGATTCACGTTGCTTACGATGTCGTCTACTACTCGCGCTATTATCGGTAGTTCTTCGGCGTACTTCGCCTTAAGTTCCTGTAGTAGGCCTATCACCGCTCCAAGACCCTTCAAGTCGTTGAATACGTGCAACGTCTTCAATCTCTCAATGGCTTTCTCGAGCGCTAACGAAACTACGTTAACGCACTTCAGCATCTTCTTGACTTGCGCTATCTCTTGAGCGTAGACGACCGCTTTATTCCTATCGTTGTTCTCTATAGCTCTCGTTGCAGCGCTAGTGAGATCGACTACTCTATCCTTCAACCTCTTCCTTATTTCTTCAAGCTTCGCTTTGAATTCCTCGAGTGCTTGGAGAGCATACAGTAGCGGCGTTCTTTCATCACGTTCTTTTCTCGTTATGATTGATAGTATCTTCGCAAAACCATCTAGGATCCCAGCTGGGGCGGACATAGTTATACCCAGCCAACGTTAGCTAAGTTTGGTTTACGCCTGAACGCCGTCGATTACCTTCACAACTATGGGTCCCTGCGAAGTTTCGAGCGTTACGACCTCCTCGCTTGGAGTAGCTAGTGCTTTCTCGATCTCCTCCTCGAGCTTGGTAAGGGTTTCGAGGTGCTTCTCGATATCCTTCTTCTCCTCCATTGCTAACTGCTTCGCGTACCTAAGCAGATTGATCGAGTTCTTGAATCCTTCCTCCGGTAGCTCTCCAGCTGTGTAGCTAACCATAAGGTTTGTCATAGCTTTCTCGATGTGGAGCACGAAGTTCTCTAGCTCAAACTTACGCTTCCTAAGATCCTCCTTCAACGTCTTCGATTCGGATCTCGCCTTGTCTAGCTCCTTGCTCAGCTTCTCCTTAAGCTCGTTGTATGCATGCTCGGGGATCTCCTTCTTTGCATAGAGCTCCTCTAACGCTCGTATTCTCTTCCTAATAACGTCGAGCTTCTTCTCGAGAGAACGTGCTTTGATAAGCCACTCCGGCACTATCTTAAGACCATCGTTTGCGGGCTCCAACCTTTCCGCCGGTATCGTTTCGTAGATGCTATCGTTGGTAGATACCTCGACGGCCGTAACGGTTCCATCGACTTCGCTGTAAACTCCCACCAGTATACCTATTCTCCTACCGTAAACATCGTATATGGGCTGACCAAGGTATCTAGAGACATCTTCGAGTCTTAGAGGCATGATCACACCCTCGGATGAAGTGCTCGAACCATGAAGTCTATATAAGGTGTAACCCGCTCAGAAGAGCATAGCCTATGGCTGCTGCATTAAGTATTGCGAAGAAGAGTTTCAGCTTGTTAACTACGTACCTAGCTATGCCCTCCGTGACTCGCAGCATCTGGTATACACAGTCACCCATAATCTTAGTTTCGATAGGGATCTCCAAGAACCATGCCTTTGCTGGACGAAGCGATGCAAGAGCTTTCCTAGCCGCCGATTCCACCGTCCGTATCAGATTCTCGTTTAGCTCTACGGGAAAATAAGGAGCATCGAAAGTTAGAGCAGCGCAGAGATGATCGTCCGCTGTAACAACCTCTGCATCGCTGAATCCTAGCTTTATCAACTGTCTCCTCAACGCTTCTCGAACACCTATCCTAGCGTTGTTTCCATATAGGTAGACTAGACCGTACTTCGAACCGTTGCATTCTAGAGCAAACACTTTGACTCTATTAGAACACAAGCCACGCACCTTACCATGCACAAGATCTTCGCCGTAACCCACCTTGAATTCTTTACACTTAGTCGTAGAAGTCGAGAGCGCCTTGACAATTATCGGAATGAAGGGTTCTACACTATCGATTTTCTCACCCTCTAGATTGTGGCAATCGATGATCGTAGCCCCCTCAATACCGTACATTCTGGCAATTCTATCGGCTACCGACTGTAGCTCTCGTGGAAGATCGTCTCCTCCAATGATAGGGGAAGAAATTGCAATGAAGCTATTCTTAGAAGTAGGTATGACGAACGCGTCTCGACCTCCATCGACTACACGAAAAGGTTTGTACAATTCTACCTCTATCCACGCACTTCTATTAAGTATATAGTTACGTACCTTCTTAGCGAACTCAGCGCTTTGAGTACTGCTCGCTATGTTTAGCTCGTGGGATCCAACACCGTGCAACACAAATGATTTCACACCGCATCGCTCTAGCATTAGGTCCAGTTGATAGGGAAGCAAAGCACTCCCAATTCTTCCAAAGGGACCGAAATGTACTCCTGGAACGATGAATGCGATCCGCATTTCATCGGATTCGAATAGTAGGCATCTAGCAGTGGCTCTATAATCAACGCTTCTCTCCATGAATACACGCTCTAAGCTTGAGCCATCTCTTGTGAGTATGTAGCTCGACCACGCATTAGCTAGCTTTAGAATGTCTAACCCATACCTACGACCAAGCGAATCAATGCCGTGAATCGTTAGGTATGAACATACGAATGCGAGGCTCACGAAAATGCATCTAATGCAGAATGAGTATACACTACCCAAAGCTAGAGCATACATGAACTGTACGAGCAATGTAACTAGAGCTAAGATTAGGGGGAATCCACTGTCTCGGTTTACCCCCTTGGACACTATCATAATCGTAAACGTAGATAAGGCGAAGAATACACCCGGCTCACCAAGGGTTCCACAAACGATTTCTGCGAATACGAAGGGTGCTAGAGATGCCATAACAAGGTTCAGAGCGCGACCAACATCGAACGGTAGAAATGCCACAACTACGATAACGTACGCCAAGACCGCAAGGAAATGAAGTACTATAACGAATATATTGCGGTACATAGTTATGTACCCTAACGATCCTATAAAGACTAGGAGTACCAACATCGCTAACGATCCTAGTTGCGTCTTTGGAAATCGCGAAAACAACGTATACAATTTCGTCAGTCTACGCGATACCATACCCTGCTCGTAGTAACCAATAGATGCGGGGATAACTTAAAGTTTGCAGATAAATGTGTAGCGCAAAGATTTCCTAGGTGTCGAGGCAATGATGCACGAGATTAAGAAGGCTCTCGAAGATCTGGGTTTCGAGAAAGTAAGGGAAATCGAGCGCGATCCCCTCTGCTTGCTACTACTGCTAACCATTGAAGGTAGAGAGGTTCTCGTAGAGATTGCTCAAGGTACGCGAGCGCTCTACGCTAAGATCGTTCCAGCAGATCGAGTTCCGCCATCGTATTGGAAGTGTGGGTACCTTGGCTACGTACCGAATGGTCTCTATGCATTTGCTGACAACGTAGTTGAGCTAGCTCAAAGGATCTCGGATAAGGTACGGAGGCTGATCAAGAGATGAAGGATCCGAAAGTCTTGGCTTCGATAGCTAGCTTCGTGGCTGAGAAGCTCATCGCAACGTTGAGACACGAAATAGAATCCCGATTCGTTGAACGTAGTGATGAGGATACGAAATGGAGCTTCGATCGTGTATGCGACGAACGCGCAAAGGCGTTGATCCGCGATCTGCTACCCGATAGCGTATTCGTATCCGAGGAAAGCGACGTTACTACTTTCAGCTCCAATCCTAGGTACGTAGTCGTGGTGGATCCCGTAGATGGTAGCAACAACTACGGATGCGGTATTCCATTCGTGGCTAGCTGCGTAGCAATAGCGTACGCATCCAACCCCACCTTAGAGGGCATCATGGCTAGTGCTGTAGCTACTCTTCTAGGCGATGTATATGTGTTCATACATCCGAGAACCGTGATAAAGAATTTCAGGGTAGTCAACCGACGTTCTTTCTCGAACCTT
>JAMOOB010000140.1 GCA_027066265.1 Desulfurococcales archaeon | reverse complement strand
GGCTCTCGACATGCTTCGAAACGTTGTGGAGCATTACGTAGCTAAGTATTCGAAGCGATGCGTCGAGCCTCGGCAACGAACTTAGCCAACGTACGCGGATTCATCGAGTAGATTCCAGGGTATCTAGAACCCATCTCTAAGCTTCTCAAAGCCTTTCCAAGCTCTACGCATACTCTAGGACATTCCGTAGGTAGATACGATGCATCTCCGCATGCATTCTCTACACATAGCTCGAAACCCGTAGATCTCGTAGAACCTTCAACGATTCTCTTAGGCTTAGCTAAGAGTAGTGAGAAAGGCATATCCTTCGGATACCTACCTTCGTACATGGCTATCGAAACCATGGCGCACGCAACGATGGTTTCGCTCGTAGCATTAAAAGCTTTACAGCTATGCTCCGAAACTAAGTACGTAGAGACCCCTATCTCGCCGAGAATCGCTACAAGAGTCGCGATGATTCCATGGCTATCGACATCCATCAACTCATACACGTTTCCAAGCCCAGCCATCACCGGAAAACGAGGGTTTCTCTTCATCAACTCAACGTAGTTAACGATACTCCTACCAAGTCCATAGAGCGGTGGTGCTAGTAGTGGGTCTAGAACAAGGTTCTGGAACCCCATGGATTCGAGCTTCTCTACGTAGCTAAGAAGGGACTCTACATCGCCGAACATAGGAGGTATAACAACGAATAGCTTAGATCTAGCGAATGAGCGTAGAGATTCTTCGAAACCCGGTCTAAGGCTTAGGAACCCTGAGGCACCTTCTTCGAGTGCTCGACGAGCAATGGATACGCTATGCGTATCTATCCCTATCCTAGCACCACATACATCGATTACCTTCCTAACGTAGCTAGAGACATCGAATTTCGTTGGATCTACTTCGAACGATGTTCCTAGTACCAGCATCTCGATCCCTAGCTCGCATACCCTTCGAGATACCTCGACAACCTCGTCAATGCTACGTTTATCGATCTCTGTAACCTCGTGCAGTACGGCGAAGGGTGGTGGTCGTAGAGGTATCCTCACATCATCCACGGATAGATACGTACCGTTGGCGTAGATCTCGGTTAGCCTAGCCACGTAGTCCACGATCCATGCATTGCGAAGCGAATCATCTCTGAAAAGCTTTTCCTCTGGAGGAACTTCCGTTTCCAGAGCTTCGATTCCTAGAAGCATTAGTACCGTAGGTAGATCTCCAACGTTCTTAGGACCTCTAACGATCTTCACACCAAGCTCTTTAGAGAGAGTTTCTAGATCCATACGCAGATCTCCAGGAACTACGACTACGGTATCCTTCGATAGATCGGATAGAACTCTTCGCAACGTTTCGAACGTTACGAAATGTATCGTAGGTACGTCGAGCGATAGTATATCGATCTCTATACCTAGATTCGTAGAGATCCATCGAGCAACGCTATGTACGTAAGGTTCGACACTCTTAGAACAGAGTATTGCGAGCTTCATCGATCGAACCTCTTAGCACGCTTTATCTCTGGGTATCCAAATCGCTACAGAATGGTGAGGAACTAGTTGATAAGGGTGTCGACTGGTGCTAGACTTCACCTAGGGTTCTACAACATCGCTACAGAGGATGGACACGCCTACGGAGGTGTTGGGGTAGCGATAGATAGACCACGCGTCGTTGTAGAGGTAGAGCCTAGCCATACCCTCGTAGTTGAGAACCGTAGCACGGAACCCATCGACGATGTTGTGGACAACGTTGTGAAGAGCTTAGACGTATCGACGGTTAGGATCAGGGTACTGGAATGCATTCCGAGGCACGTTGGGTTAGGGTCAACGACACAGCTATCGCTAGCCTTAGCGACCGCTATCTCGATCCTTCGAGGATGGAGCGAGGATCCCTATCGCTTAGCTCAACTCGTTGGTAGAGGATTCGTATCGGGTATCGGAGTAGCATCGTTTACCTACGGAGGATTCGTAATCGACGGGGGAACAACGATGGACAAGCTTAAGCATGGAGCTGGTTCCTACGTACCGAGACCAATTGTTCGAGTACCGTTTCCCGAGGAATGGAGATTCGTGCTACTGATTCCATTCGATAAGCGAGGTCTTAGCGAAGAAGAGGAACGTGAGATCCTTACGAAGGTAGAGATACCACCATTAGAACTGCGATACGAAATGCTTCGATACGTATTCCTAGGGATGCTTAGAGCTGTGGTGATGCGAGACCACGTACTCTTTGCAAAGAGCTTAGATAGGCTTCAGATAGCTGTGGGAAGATACTTCGCTAAGTTTCAGGGAGGAATCTTCGTATCTCAGCACCTGGTAGAGACACTAAGAAGTATGGGGATTGAAGGAGTTGGGCAAAGTAGCTGGGGTCCAACGATCTACGGATTCGTTGAGAACGAAGAACGAGCGCAGAACGTAGCATCGAGAATTCGATCCATGGTTTCTCGCG
>JAMOOB010000139.1 GCA_027066265.1 Desulfurococcales archaeon | reverse complement strand
CGCATACCAACCTGGTTCGCTATTGCTATGCTCTGCGAACTAATGATGATGTCGTGAGGAGAAACTATGTTTGCATACACAGTTTCTCCTACGTCTATCCACGTCTCAATACTTGTATGGGTAACGTTGGCTCGGTAGAAACCTCGAAGCGCATTTATGTAAGCTTTCGTGTTCGCGACGGTAGTTCCCCATCCTTGGTATCCTTCGAGTACGATCAGCGTCAGGTTTATCGTATGCCCATAGACCTCCACCGTTGCATTATAAGTTCCACATATAGATCCGTAGCACGCCCTGAACATGAAGCTGAAGGGAGGAACAACAGCGATGACACCGCTTCCCTGAGTAATGTTCTGGTTGTCTACGTATAACCAACAGATCTTGTACGAAGGATTTTCATTTATCGAAAATCGCAAGTACCAACTATTACTATCGTTTACAATAGCTATGTAGGAAACGGGAAACGTTCCTCCTATAATTACTCCAAGCGTTCCGAACTGCGACGTGCCTTGAGCTAAGCTTGGAAACACATTCATGCAGATCGATGCAATGGCTAGCAAAACCATGATCTTTGTCGAAATCATGGCGCCCCTAAAATCGTTTTCGTGAACTAGATAAAAAGCAAAGTTGAAACAAAGTTCATTCTGGTATGCAAATAAGGTGCTGAATCTGTTGTTGCTAGCCTCGTATCCACATCACGGTGTAGTAAACGTTGACACTTGTAGCGCTGTAGAGCTCGATCTTGATATGCTGATTCACGACGAACACGAGTGGTAACGGAACTTCGGCGGTCGTATGTCCATCTATCGGGATCGTCGATGTAACGCCGTCTATCGTTACGCGGACGTAGTCGATCGCTCCCCACGGATTGTGGAATATGACGGCAACCACACCATGGTAATCGGCGTCGAGCACGGTCGTCCAACCGTTCACGGTTGCGCCGAACGTCTCGATCTTCTCGAGGCGCGATATCATCGTTTTGTCGAATATGAACGGCATCGCTACACCGAACGGATAGATCTTCATCATATCGGTAAACGTCTGACCGCTATCGTTAGTGTAGCGGAACACCATGGATCCCTCGGGATAGTAATCGATCTCCCAACCACTGCAGGATCCCGTTACCGAACCCCAGCACCCTCCCTCCGTCAACCTGAAGTACTCTGCATAGATGTGACCCCTCACCTTGGCATCTCCGTTTACGTCCAGCTTGTGTGCAGGTGCATCGGTACCGATACCAACGCGGAAGTTGTTCGGATCGCCACTGAGGTACAACACAGCGCTAGGATCATAGCGCGACCACGTTGGATGTATCACCAGTGCCGCTCCGTTGAACTCCATATCGTTGAGTGCTCCGAAGAAGAACCTTATGTATCGAGCATCCTCTGGGTTGTAGATCTTCAGATCGTTAGCAACCGTCAGCTGAGCATCGAGAGACGTTGTGCCGATGGCAACCTTGCCAAGGAAGTAGGCATTGCCTTCCGAATCCATCTTAGCTCTCACCTCACCGTTCTTTCCAGTAGCAACGGTTCCCTCAGCGTAGACGTCGAACGTCCACAGACCCATAGTCCATCCTGGTGGATAGCTCGTTAATGTTCCCGACATTGGTTCTACCTTTAGCAATCCACTAACGTTTATCCACCGATTCGGATTAACGTTGATTACCTCGCCGTAGTTCTTGAGCACGAGTGCGACCCTTCCATTGTCTGGGAAGTAATCTAGGTACCAACCAGTCGCTTCCTTGTTCTCGGTGATAGTGAAGTAATCCGCACTCACGTTAACTGCCTGGAACCACAACCCATTGAATACGTTATGCCCATTCGCGTTGAGATCCTGCTGAAGCACGTAGTTCTTGATTAGGTTCCAGCTATCGATCACATTCTTCGGGTAGTAGTTCTGAAGCATTGAATCGATCTCGGACTTAGTATAGTAGTTCGCTTGAATCCAGTCCTCGATCTCCGTCTTGTTTCCTAGAATCAGTTGGTCAACCTTCGATCGATCGTAGTAATTAGCTTGAACCCAATCCATCACCTCGGTCTTGTTGCCGAGAATGAACTGATCTACCTGTGCCTTCGTGTAGTACCTATCATCGTGGTTATGGTTTATCGAAGCGAAGTTCTCTTGCACCCATGCTTCGATCTCCGTCTTGTTGCCGATAATCAGTTCGTCTACCTTGGAAGCGTTATAGTAGTTGATCTTTACCCAGTTCTGTAGCTCGGTGAAGTTGCCTATGATTAGTTGATCCACCTTATCTTTGTCGTAGTAGGACACTCCTATCCATGCCTTGAGCTCGCTCACGTTTCCAAGAATCAGTTCATCAACCTTGGTTTTGTCGTAGTAGTTGGTAATGATCCAGTTCTCGATCTCGCTACGGTTGCCAAGAATTAGTTGATCAACCTTTGCCTTGTTGTAGAAGTTTTCCTGGATCCAAACTATCTTCGCGTAGATGTCTTCGAGCGGAACTCCGTTC
>JAMOOB010000138.1 GCA_027066265.1 Desulfurococcales archaeon | reverse complement strand
TGCTATAGATACCCACGGAAACGATATCCATGAATCGGTCGAGAAAGGTGCTAGGGAGAGGATGGGTACCATCATCGACGAAGTTCTTCGAGATCTAGACCTCGTCGAGAAGTAGAACGACTTCTCGCTACGCTACCCATCGCCAACCATCCTCATTCCCTCGATGTAGGGAAGCCTTCTCTCCACAGCTTCGCTACCGAGCCCATCGCTTAGGATCTCCGCAACCCTCACGAGCTCCGCTACGATACACCTACCTCTTCCACGAACAGCGTTGAGGATCTCATCGAGTCTCCATCCACGAGATCCTCGTCCTTACTCTAGAAACCTGGCAACAGGTTCAGGATGTGCTTCAGTTTCCTCGTTCGGATCGAGGAAAAGTTTGTTGAATGGGAACTCCTTGACATTGTTTCTCGGTAGCTAGCTAGCGATTCTCTTGTAGACTAGGTACTTCCTAAAGTTTTCGTAGGGTCTATTCATCGCTTCCGGTATGTATCTAAGCAGATCGCTCGCCGTTATGTGGTCACCGAGCTGTGCGTAGGCTATGCACCCAGCCAACCCATTGATGAAGGCTGCCATGGATGCTGCGTGGATGGGTTCTATCCCTCTGGCTAGCAACGCTACAGCTATACCGCTGAGCGTATCTCCCGTACCGCCCACGGTCATGGCTGGGACGTGCACCTTGTTCAACCTGTACCTCTCTCCATCGCTAACGATATCGATCCACCCCTTGAGTAGTATCGTAACCCTGTACCTCCTAGCCATCTCCTTCACCACCTCGATCCTTCCCCATAGATCCTCTGGTAGCTGTGTTTCGAACAGTATCTCGAACTCCTTGACGTGGGGGGTAACGATCATTCTCTCGAACATGAGGTCCTTCCTGCGAGCCAAAGCCTTGAGTCCATCCGCATCCACTACCACGGGCTTGCCGAGGCTCTTAACGATCTCGAGAACCCTGTGAATCGCTTCGATGGTCTCGGGTTCCAGACCTAGTCCGGGACCCACCAAGACGGCGTTGGCTCGCTCTATCAACGGCTTCAAGACGTCTAGGTGCTCGGGATGCAGGTTGTCGTGGTTGGGTAGCTTGATCGCTATGATGTCGGGGCTGAAGCTAGCTACGATCTCGGCACATCTCTGTGGAGCAGCTACGTAGACAAGATCTACACCGGTTCGAAGAGCTGCCAAAGCTGCTAGAGCCGGTGCGCCGGTGAAGGTCTTGGAGCCGCCGATGATGAGCACTCTGCCGGCCCAGCCTTTCCATGCTTTGGGTGGTCTAGGACGGTAGCGGTACTCGATGTCGCCGGGACCAACGTAGATCTCTGCCTCGGGTGGTATACCGATGCTAACAACCTTCAGCTCGCCAACGTAGTCCCTAGCCTTCAACAACCCCGGCTTCGCTCTGTGTAGCGTAACCGTAACCGTTGCACGGACAGCGATCCCCAGAACCTGCCCCGTATCCGGATCGATTCCGGATGGAACGTCTATCGATATCCTTGGACCCGGGAACGAGTTGATCAACTCGATCGCTTTGGCGAAGAGAGTCCTTACCCTACCGCGAACACCTATACCCAGCAACGCATCGATGACTGCATCCCCTTCTATGCTCCGAGGAAGGTCTGCAACGTCCTTAACGATCCTAAGCCTTACGCTGAGATCCATCTTCTCGATAGCTTCGTACTGAATCCTCGTAGCTTCGTGCTCGATCCTCTCGGGAGGGGTGAGCATGTATACCTCGACCAAGGCTCCTCGCGAAGCAAGGTGCTTAGCGGCTGCGAGACCATCCCCAGCCTTGCCTCCGGAACCCGTGAACACAACGATCTTCCTACCCCTAACACCTCCAAGGATCTGCTCAACGACGTCGGCAACAGCGCGACCAGCGTTCTCCATGAGGAGAAGCGTCGATACGCCCAAAGCATCGGCGTTCCTATCCACGATCCTCATCTCGAGGCTCGATATGGTCTCCAAGAGATCCACCGAGGATCTACGGAGCTTCCGAAACCTAAGGTTTTCGCTACCGAGCGTAGCAACACCATTAATACGCTACCTCCTCGAAGAGTGGCTGAGGTAGGTGCTAGCGAGATGGCTAGCCCACGATTCCTAGAGGAAGCTAGTAGACAGGTTGAGCCTATCTATGCCCAGGGATTCTTCTTCGTAGGCATCGGCTACATAGCCTACTACCTCGTGTTCGACTACCACGATCCTCTTGGTTACTACGACGCTGTTCTACGCGATGAGAAGCTGTTCGAGCAAGAGATCGGTAAGCTGTGGGCAAACATGCAGAGCTTCCTAGACGAGGAAGAGGTCGTCGTCAACGGTGTACGGGTCAAGCCCCGCGTCGTGTTGATAGACATAGGTTTCCGGGGATCTCGGAAGAGACCCTTCATAATCTTCGGGATACGGTTCCGCGCACCCATCAAGCCCGGGCTCAACGTCTACGAGAATCGTTACGAACCGGAGGTCGCTGAGTACGACTACGTAGCTTACTGGATCTTT
>JAMOOB010000137.1 GCA_027066265.1 Desulfurococcales archaeon | reverse complement strand
CATTGAACAACCCATAGATCTATCAAACGAAAACGTACCGCAATGGAACGTTGTGGAATTCGTAGCACCTTTCAAAACATGGTCTATCAATTGCACGAACTACCCATGCACAATATATCCATGGTTTCAGTACCGTGCTTACGATAACGAATCCTTCTCTGGAACCTTGACAGAATTGATAGTGTATAGAATCGAGGTGGAACCTCTTGAGAATCAGGGTGGTTCGCCTCCTGGTTCTACGCCTACGTCTACGCCTACGGTTACGAGTAGCTATACAACGGTGACGACTTCCTCGACTTTCTCTACCACGCATTCCACTACGTTTACTAGCACTAGTTCGCGAAGCGTAACCTCGACAACTTCGAGATCTACATCTACGAGCGTAACGAGCACAACGCTTACATCAAGCACAACGATCCGAACCTCAACTACAACACATCCAACAACAATCACATCACCGACATCCACCACACATACAACGAGTACAACAACCATGATCACTACAAGACCATCGTTTACGAAGATCAAGCCATCTCCTCCAACACCACCAGAACCCCAGAGATCAATTATATTCCTAGGAAGATCGTTTAACCCCACAAACGAAACAATCGAAACAACACCGATAACCACACAGCTATGCAAACTCGTCGTGAATTACTACGCTAATGGAAGCTGGTACCAACAAACCTACTACATCGATCCCAACACAAACAACCTAATCTGGTTCGAATGGTACTTCCCAAACGACAGCGAATACCTATCGCGAGTCGATGTTGAACTTGAACAGTGTTCTAGATCCATGGTTCTACAAGTAGAGTCGGTAGCTGTTGCTCATTACATACCTAACATCGAGAGCTCTGTGTTGAGCAACAAAACGCTGGATCTATACCCACTAGGATCGCCAAACACATCGTATAAAGTAGGTGCTTTTCCATATAGCGAAATGCCTATACGCATCAATGCCAACGATCCAGACTTCGTTGCAATAAGCACCTTGCTTCAGATACCGATTCTACAAGCATTACTATACAGATTCGCTGATCAGCAAAGTACTTCGTATGAATTAGAGTTCATGGTTGCACTCGAAGATAGTTCCATGGATGCATTGCTGCAGATCTGCATTGGTTCTACGTGTAGCGACGTCATCGATGTTGCAGAGGGAGAGATGTTCTCGTTCACGCTGAAACCCGAGGATATTCTATCGTACTACGAAGCTCTTAGAAACCTACCCGTAACCATATCGATATGGAAACAAAGCGAAACCGTATCAATGAAGATCATACACCTCAATGCACCGATAAAAATCCTCGCAAGACCAATGACCTTCGGTATCAATTGGTATCAACATTATGAAAGTACTACGACTTATAAAGATGAAGCTGACATATGGAAGGATACAAGGTACTTACTTCGAGGAGGTTCTATAACTAGTTACGTCGTTAGGCAGAGAACCAGCCAAGGAGAGGTTCTAGAGGGGTTTGTGCTTCGAACAGTATTCTCATCTATATCAGAGTTCGTACAGGGATCCTACAGAGAGAAAAACATGATTCTGACCGTAGATACGATGTACAGCAGTATTCCGTACACTATACCTTCGAGACCAGACCTACCTCCAGATCTATACTGTTTGAGTCTGTACAACATCACGATCGAAGTTCGTAACGAAGGAATAAAACCTGGCACTACCTACGTCCAAGTACGTCTCCACGGCCCTGGAGCACCGAATATTCCAGACATGATAGAAATCCCGCCACCGTTATCGCTATTAATATCGCTCTTAGGCATTCCTTCGAAAGTATTCGGAATACTAGGAGTAATGATCAACGTCTATACTATCTGGTGCGATTGGGTGAGGTACGTACTCAGTCCTAGCGTTTCCGAAGAGATAGGATATGGATTCGTTAGATGTACCTACAGACCTCCACCAGCGTACATAGATAAGACGTATCTCGTCAACATAGAGATACGCATTGACTTCATAATGAATGTGTATGATAGAGTCGTGAAGGTGGTACACCGCATCGTTGCCGGAAAACAAGATCCATACACGGGTGCTTATGCCAGTATAGAGACGGAATTCAGCGATAGCTTCATACTCAGCATACTTACTTCCACTTAACGATTCGAGGTGAAACCATGGCTATGATGATACGAAGGATTCTGAACTTCTACGCTCAATGCACTTTGTTTTTCGTGCTACTCCTCGTGCTTTCCAACATCTATCCGTTCTACGCAGCTAGACCATGGTCTCCGATACACATCGTTCCGAACTTGTTTACGGCGCGTATCTACGTAGCTGTATACGTCGTGATCTACTTCCTATTGATGCTCTACCTCTTCGTTCTTCCGTACAGCTACGTGATGAACAAGCTGGGTACTGGCTTTAGGTTGAAGTGGTTCTGGGTACCTCTAGGAATAGCTTTGTTCCAAGCGATCGCTGCTCTAATCGAGTTCCTACCCGTGTTCTTTACGAGTGAAGAGAGCTTCCGCGTAGCGAT
>JAMOOB010000136.1 GCA_027066265.1 Desulfurococcales archaeon | reverse complement strand
CCATTCCCTGTATAGAGATCCCGACCTCGATACTGGCTAGACCTCTCGGACATATGGGTCTCAACAGTATCTTCCAATCGCCAGCGAGATCGATGGAGATGCTCTCCTTCCATTCCTGCGTAGTCTTATCGTGTACCTTGGTCGTACCTCTAGGATCAACGATCCAGATCTCTAGGCTACCGCCTGGCATCGGTGAAGGCGCTATTCTTACAATCATCGAGGAGTACTTCGAAACATGTATCGTTAGGGTATAGGTAGTGTTACACGGTACCGAGACCGTGGTTTCGTACTTACCTCCTGCACACGCATCTAGATCAACGTGCTGAGCGAGTACTGGAACGACGGTTACGAACAAGAGCATCGATGATAGTACGAGCAGAGGGATGGCTCTACTCAAGCATCCACACCGCAATAGAAGGTGCGATCAAAGAGATAAAAATCTATCGCTAGACCATGCTCACCACGTACTCCGAACCTTTCCTAGAAACCTTCACGAAGATCAGCGTACACAGCAACAAGATCACGATTAGGAGACCCACGACGACAAGATCTACGTACCTATACGATGTTTCACGAAGCCTCGTCTCCGTAGCGTACTTCGTTAACACGGTTGTGAAGGTCTTGGTGTAGGGAACGGTACTCACAGCAATGGTTGTGAACGTTGAGGTCTTTGCGATCGTCGAGGTGATGGTCGTTGTCTTGGTAACAGTAGTGATCTTGGTGCTTACGGTCGTAGCGATCTTTGTAATAGTCATGCTCTGCGTAACCGTTCGAGTCGATGTCGTGACGATGGTGATCGTTCGGAGTTGTTCAGGTACATTGGAGAGTCCTAGCGCGAACAACCTAGCGTTCCATTCACGTACTGTGCTATCGCTGTAGCATCGGAGTAAGAACGATATGTTCACAGAGCAATTCTTAACATCTTCGCCAACACCGTGAAGGGGTATAAGCATCGAGATTTTCCGTATGGGAGCGGAAGGCTTTATAGATGCATTGAGAATCATTGGAGGCTTCTCGTCCTTCGTAACGGATACGTTGTACATGTACCTCATCACGAAAGGTAGCGCCTTGGGTACCTTGGACGAAGGTGCGATCTCTACGTAGATTGCTTTGAAGCGATTGGAATCGACGTTGATAATGATACGGATGGGTTTGTCGCATGGAATTGTTACGGGGCTACTATCCCAAGGTTTTTCATCGGTTATCTCGATAACGATTTTATCGCTTACCGCCTTCCCCGTTGATGCTGAGATCGATGCTATTCCGACGAAGAATATGAGAAGCATGGATAGCGCAACGCTTAGGATACGCATAGACATTCCTAGCACCTAGGGATGCATCGCGAGGTTGTGAACAAAAGTTTTTGTCGTTTCTAAGCATACACGATCAAGGTGATGATTTACAGCCGGATCTGAAAAAGTGATGAACCAACACCTAGCTGACGCCTTGCAGAGCCCTCGATGCGTGGACAGCGTTTGTGAGAAGCATTCGAATGCATCTACCTTCATCTAGAGACGCGATCCGTGCAACGTATTCGTAGTAGCTAGGTTGCGTAGGTTTCGGATTGCTGAAATAACGCTGATTAGCGTGGGTCGATGTAGGGGGATGGCAAGAGTATTGCCGTGGGTAGAACTCTATGGATTCCAAGGAGGTTAAGCGTCGTATTCGTGAACGTGTTTGGAGGTTGTTGGAGGAACGAGGTGTTGCTAGGTTTCCTCTACCAGTACGTGGTAGGATCCCTAACTTTGTTGGTGCTGAGAAGGCTGCCGAGAACCTTGCTAGGTTGGAGGTGTGGAGACGTGCTAAGGTAATCAAGGTGAATCCGGATTCTCCACAGCAACCCGTTCGTCTACGCGCTCTACTCGAAGGCAAGGTTCTGATCATGGCTACGCCACGCATGAGGCAAGGATTCCTACTGCTGGATCCTAGGAACGTACCTCGTTCACAGCTAGGGTACGCATCTACGATAAGAGGAGCGTTTCGATGGGGAAGATTGCTGAGCCTCGACGAGCTTGCCAGGATGAGGATCGATCTCGTGGTTACGGGTAGCGTAGCCGTGGATCCGAAGGGTTCTAGGCTTGGTAAAGGCGAGGGCTACGCAGAGCTCGAGTACGCAATTCTACGAACCCTGGGCTCCATAGATGAGTCCACGCCGGTCGTTACCACGGTACACGATCTCCAGATCGTTGATTCGATACCTAGGGAACCCCACGACCTCGCGGTGGATATCATCGTAACGCCTACGCGAGTCATAGAAATCGAGCCCAGACCATCGAAACCCTCGGGAATCCTCTGGAACCTCCTACCGTGCAGGAAGTTCGAAGAGATTCCACTACTCCAAGAACTTGCTCGTAGGCTAGGGATAGGGAAACCATGTCGAGAAGCTTAGCTAGACTTGCTACGCATGGATAGAGCAACGCTGTTGATCGTAGCGATGAGTAAGAGCATCGCGATGCTCAGCATCGTTGTCGAGGTATCGGGATCCACCTCGACCACCGTAACGTTGCTTAGATCCGTACCCCTA
>JAMOOB010000135.1 GCA_027066265.1 Desulfurococcales archaeon | reverse complement strand
AGAAGATGCCAGAACGCAAGCGCGAATTCTTGACGGAGCAAGGCTTCTTGATAAAGAGGCTCTACACTCCTCTAGACCTTGCTGAACGTGGATGGGACTACCTGGAGAAGCTAGGATTCCCTGGTCAGTACCCATTTACGCGTGGAGTCTATCCAACGATGTACAGAGGTCGCCCGTGGACCATAAGGCAGTACGCTGGATTTGGATCTGCGGAGGAAACGAATCAGAGATACAAGTACTTGCTAAGCATTGGTCAGACCGGTCTATCGATGGCTTTCGATCTACCAACGCAGCTAGGGCTCGATCCTGATCATCCACTTGCGTACTACGAGGTTGGAAAGGTAGGAGTATCGTGTCCGACACCGGTTGAGATGGATATAATATTCAAGGACATCCCCATGGATAAGATCACTACATCGATGACAATAAACGCTACAGCCATCGAGATACTCTCGATGTATGTACTCGTTGCTGAGAGCAGAGGTATTCCTAGGCACGTCCTAGGAGGTACGACGCAGAACGATATCCTGAAGGAGTTCATTGCGAGAAACAACTACATATACCCACCAATGCCATCGATGCGATACGCCACGGACCTCATAATCTGGTGCGCGAAGGAGATGCCTAAGTGGAACAGCATCTCGATATCTGGTTACCACTTCGAGGAAGCGGGAGCCAAGCCGGCGCAAGAGATAGCGTTCACGCTCGCCGACGGAATAGAGTACGTTAGGTGGGTTCTAGAGCGAGGCAAGGTGCAGGGATGGCCTAAGAGCGTCGACGATTTCGCTCCTAGGCTAAGCTTCTTCTTCGCAGCGAGAACCAATCTCTTCGAACAGGTAGCGAAGTTTAGAGCCGCTAGAAGGATGTGGGCAAAGATAATGAAGGAATGGTTTGGTGCTAAGAATCCGAGATCGATGATGTTGAGATTCCACACGCAAACGGCTGGAGTTCAGCTTACTGCACAGCAACCTCTGGTCAACCTCATAAGAACCACGATCCAAGCGTTGGCGGCAGTTCTTGGAGGTACGCAATCGTTGCACGTCAACTCGTACGATGAAGCTCTGTGTCTACCAACGGAGGAAGCGGTAAAGCTCTCGATAAGAGTTCAGCAAGTTATACTGTACGAAAGCGGTGTTGCCGATACTATAGATCCTCTCGGTGGTGCGTACTACGTAGAGTGGCTCACCGATATGCTCGAGGAAGAGGCTTGGAAGATAATAGATCAGATCGAGCGTATGGGAGGCATGGTCAAGGCTGTCGAGGCCGGATGGCCACAGGCAGAGATCGCTAAATCTGCATACGAGTACCAGTTGAAGGTCGAGCGCGGGGAGGTTGTTATCGTTGGAGTAAACATGTTCGTAGAACCAGAGATTCCGAAGATAGAGGTCCTGAAAGTGAATCCCGAGGTTAGGGAACGCGTAATCTCGAGACTTAATCAGTACCGTGTTAACCGAGACAAGGCGAAGCTCGAGAGAGCTCTCAACGAACTACGTAGAGCTGCTGAGAAGGAGGATGTGAACCTCGTACCGTACATCATGGAGGCCGTACGTGCTAAAGCAACGCTAGGCGAGATCTCCGGTGTTCTACGCGAGGTTTGGGGCGAGTGGAGAGCACCTGAAGTATTCTAACGCTTCACAAACTTTTTCGAGCTCCGTAGCTTCTTCATTCCTATAAGCGCTCATGTACAAGAGTATTCTGGGGAGCAGAGGTGCGAGAGGACGAGATTAGCGAGGAAGAGCTTGAAGAGTTAGAGAGGGAATTGAAGGAGTTAGAAGAGAAGCGTACGAGTGAGAAGAGCGTCGTTAGCTCGAAGGTAGGTGTCTCGACGACTAGATCCATGAGTCGAGCTGTAGCAACCACAACAACCAAACGTAGTAGGAGCGACGTCGTTACGAGAGTCTCGACCGGAGTTCCAGAACTCGATCAAGCACTCGAAGGTGGTGTTCCCAAGGGTTCGTGGGTAGCGATAACGGGCGAACCTGGTACTGGCAAGAGTTGTCTCTGTCTACACTTCGCTTGGGCAGGACTGCAGGCGGGGGATCCAGTTGTCTACGTTACTACCGAAGCTGAGTTTCGAGACATCGTTAGGCAAGCAAAGCAGTTCGATATGGATTTCGAACAGTACGCAATATACGATATTTCGAGTGGTAAGGAGCCTAGCGAACCTCCGCAAATCGTAGTGATAGACATCTTCGGGCTCTTGAAGATAGCTAGACAGATGAGCGAAGCATTTCCAACCGATGCTGAAGCCGCGAGAAAACGTAGATTTGCTGCGCTAGATATACAGACACTCATCGCAGCTATTCACGAAGCTTACAAGATTCTAGGCGTTCTGAAGAGTGAGAAGAGTAGAACGCCTGCACGACACGTTAGGTTGATCATAGACTCGATGAGTGCGTTCTGGGCCGATAAACCTGCGATGGCGAGGAAGTACAGCTACGAACTCAAGGTAGCTACGCATAGAGAGAACGTAACGGCGTACCTAGTGAGCCAGTACGCAATGACTACGAAGAGCACCTTTGGC
>JAMOOB010000134.1 GCA_027066265.1 Desulfurococcales archaeon | reverse complement strand
GTTAGTGGCTACTACGGTGGACTCATCGACGACCTGATTCAGAGGATCGTAGACGTGCTTAGCAACATACCGTTGCTACCGATACTAGTATTGGTAGGAGTAATCGTTCAGCAGATCTTTACGAATCCGTGGCACCGGTTGCTGACCATCATAGCTTTCCTGATACTGTTCAGCTGGGGCGGTGTAGCGATCATGGTTCGATCGATGACCCTCTCCATCAAGGCAGAGCCCTACGTAGAAGCTGCGAAAGCTGCTGGAGCCGGAGATCTAAGGATAATCTTCCGCCACGTATTTCCGCAGATCGTTCCCTACCTCTTCGCAGTGCTAGTGTTCAACGTACCTGGAGCAATACTGACCGAAGCAGGTCTGAGCGTTCTCGGCATAAGGCATGGGTTACCAACGTGGGGAGATATACTATCTAGAGCAAACGAACATCGAGAGATCGCGTTCGGATGCTGGTGGTGGATCATACCGCCCGGCGTAATGCTAGCGCTAACCTCGTTCACCTTCGTATCGCTTGGAATGGCTCTAGAAACGATGGTGGAACCCAGGTTGAGAGGTAGGTAAGGGGGTTAGCTCCGCAAAAGGATTTTTCTTATTGCATCCACGAGTTTCTCAACATCGCTCGTCTTTAGGATCGCTATAGACAACCTTTCGTGTCCACCCACATCGCTGGCGATACCCATCTCCAGCAACTTCATCGCTACGCGGTAAGCCGTATCGTCTCTCGAACGCGTTGCTAGAATAGTTCTCGATCTACGCTCTCCCAAGACCATGGTTGTGCATCTAAATACTCTGTAGAGCCTCGATGCAAGCACCGTTAGCTTAACCCCTCTATCCCTACCTCGTGCATCTACGAACCTAGCGTTGAAGATCCTCCTAGCCGTGGGAGCGAGCTCCAGCACAACATCCTTCACAATCTCTTCGAAACCCTCGTATCGTTTCACGATGCTCTGCAGAACCTGTTGCGAGAAGGGCATGGCTGTGAAGGATATGGGTTCGCTAAGCCACTTAACCAACTTGATCCACATCTCCCTATCCTTCGAGATCGAGAGAGCTCGAGAGATCGATACCACCATGGACATGAGCTTCGCGAACCTCTCCACCGCGTTCCGTTCAGCACCCTTCTCAACGATTGTGGTAGCTCTAACGAATGCTTCGAGACGTGGAGAAAGCCTACCGCCCAAAGCTTTGATTACGTGGGCTACGAGCATGGCTGTCGGCGTCTTGCCTACGACTAGCTCGTCTACGAGGTTCTCCAGCTTCGTGCTCCTAACTATGGTGGATAGATGGTGATCTACGTAGATGATTCGATCAAATCTCTTCCTAGCCTTCTCGAGGAACTTACCAACGCTTGGGGTGAAGGGTACGTCTAGGATCACGAGATTCCTAACGCTCTCCGGAACCTCCTTCAAAACCTCCTCTATGCTTCGAGGTGATACCGGTAGGTACAGCGTTCGAAACCTGCCACGCTCCGGATAGATTCCTACAACCTCCTGCGCGTACACTACTTCAGCTGTAGACACGACACCGTCAGCATCCCAATCCCCTAGAACCAGCGTCCGGATCACGATCGATCCCCGTACCAACTGCTTTCAAAGACTATATCTGCTCAGCGAAGCTCGAAGCTCATCACAGCTCAGCCGCTCCCATGCTCATCACAACACTTTTCCCCAGCTACAGAACCACTCACTGCGGACCCCCACCCACAGACACCCGCGTACGCGGGTTGGATGAAGTGGGTGGCACCTAGCCCGCATCCCAAACATCATTTCGTTCAGGGGCCGGTAGCATCATCACGCTTCAGATCCGTTCGAACCTTCGTAGGAAGGGTATAAAACGCCTCGATCGAGCGATGATGAGTTTTTCGGGGACGTGAACGGTGATGAAGCGGTTACCCACTGAGTACCTTGATTACCTAGCAACGCTTCGATACGCAGCTATGTTCAGCGCTACGGCACCCACCATCAGTACCGAGGCTGTAACGAACAGTGTTTCGTAGCCTAGGTACCCCAGCACCGAAGCTATCGAGCATCCAAAGATCGAACCTATGCTCATAGCCGCGTTAAGTTGACCCAAACGTTCATCTCTACGCTCGGGTTCGGAGATCGAGACCATTATCACCTGCTGTACGCTTCCTATGAAAGCCCACGTAGCTCCGATACCTATGTAGAGCCCTACCAGCAACGGTACCACGTTGTTCGTGGGTAGACTCTTCAGCGGGATCGGTAATAGGAAGAGCACTACCCTAGCTGTAAGCGCTGCGATGTGTATCCTCCACAGCGTTTGGTATCCAAGACCGAGCCTACGAACAATGGCGTATATCGTTGTGGAAGTGCTCGAGTTCGCTACAGATAGGAGGAATAGCATCTCTTCGCTGACGCCCAGCACCTTCCTGAGGTATGGCGGTAGAGCTGAGAAGAATACGAGGATCGATGTATAGGTAGCGACGACGCTCATCAAGAAGAGCGGTAACGTTCTTCGAAATACCGATCGAATCCTACGCAGGGATACTCTACCCATGCAGA
>JAMOOB010000133.1 GCA_027066265.1 Desulfurococcales archaeon | reverse complement strand
ATACCGTTCTCTAGAACTTCCTTGGGAACCCCCGATTCATCAAGCCTACGAAGTTCGACACCTAACCTCTTCAGCTCTTCACGAACTTTCTTAGCCAAGGTGAGCTACCTCCACAACGTTGTGAATGTTCTTCCGCGTTCCGTGATTACGATGAGCAGGACCTCGTCGCACGCTGCACAGCCTCTACACGTTACCTCCATACGTTTACTAGTACCTGGATTCGTAGCTATAGAGATACGTTCTATGCTTACACTTACCACGGTATTGTTTTCTATGCAGAGCATCGAAACATACTTCACCAATGTTGGTACCGAACCCAAGTTCTTAACCTCTATCTCGAAAACCACGTTCGTTCCCACAATCGATGCATTAACGATGTTAACCTCGAGATTCTCGTTCATTGTCTCAAGCATTCGTTCGAAACGTTCATCGAGGTTCGCTACCGTGTATGTAAAGCTATCCATTATAGCCACGTACAGACTCGTAAGTAACGCTACCGAGAATCCTAGCAGAATTGCAACAACCACAATACTTCCCTGACCCTGCATTACGTCTGCACCTCAATCACGAGATTCTCGAAGTACGTAGAGATGGATATCGTGTGAGTACCCTCTTCACGAAACACTACGTGGAGAGTACAGAGCTCACCAGGATTTATGTCGAAAGGAAGTTTTCGTAGACTTCCTTCGCAATCTATCTTCGTAACATTGGCTGGCTCTCCATCCATGTATATCCCCAATACACGCTCGGAATCGATTCCGACGTTCATGAGTCCAATCACTATCGTTCCATTAGATACGGGAGTACATACAACGATTCTTAGCTCGCTCTTCATTACTCGCTGTACATCCCTGCTGACTGCTTCAACAATGCTTTCACTACCTTCGAATCTGAGTTTCATCATAGCGAGGACCACGATCAGCATCGCTACCGATACGAGGAATAGTATTAACGCTGCGATAATGGGAGACACACCACGTCTCATGGTCTCGACGACACCTCTACTCAAGAATTTCGTTTCTAGAGTCTATACGGCTTTTCGTATTGCGGATCTAGAAGCGCTGGGGGTGCTACTCCATGAATCAAAAATCAGCGCATCAACTACGCATAGAGATAAGACCTATAAGGACGTTGGATGAGCTTCGACAATGCATCGATGTACAGATCAGTGCATGGGGTATGAATCCAGAGGATGTAACACCTCTACACGTACTCAAAGCGTTGATCGATAACGGAGGAATCGTGCTAGGTGCTTTCGATGAGAATGGTCGTGTAGTAGGTTTCTGCTGGGGCTTCTTCGCTGTATCAGAGAACGGAACTATCGAGTATTTCTACAGCCATGAAACTGGTGTTCGCGAAGAATTCAAGAATAGAGGCGTAGGTTACCTATTGAAACTCGCACAACGAGCGTACGTACTTCGACGAGGGGTGAAGCTAATTAAGTGGACGTTCGATCCAGCTCAGAGCTTGAATGCGTACTTTAACTTTGCTAAACTTGGTGTGATTGCACGCGAGTTCTACGAGAATTACTATGGTGAGCTTCGCGATCGAATAAACCGAGCCATGCCTACCGATCGTTTCAGGGTGGAGTGGTGGCTCCAGTCAAAGAGAGTAATTGATAGAATTGAGCGTGGAGTCCCTCCTCCATCGCTAAGCAGAGTATCGTCAAAGCTAGGCGAAGATCTTGATGTAGTTCTAGATGTTCGCATAACTGAGAAGGGGTTCGTAGCTCCTTCGGAGCCAGTACTCAGTTCAACAAAACCATACTTGCTGGTAGCGATTCCTAGAAGCATATCCGAGCTAAGAGATCGTGATCCAGACCTCGCACTGTGTTGGAGATTAGCTATTCGAAAAGTTATGAAGCACTACGTTGTTGCTAAGAAATACACCGTATGCGAATATCTCTACGATAAGGGTTCCGAGTATGGATACTACCTCTTAACCTCGATACCCGTAGATAAGATACTCGAAGGGGAAGTTCCGTGGAGCTGAAAACTGTAGATATAGAGTTGAGAAGCATAGAGCTTTACCACGTAGTAATGCCTTTGAAACACGAGTTTACAACGAGCTTCGGATCTACACTGCTTAGGCACTGCATACTTGTGAGAGTAGTAGACCGTTACGGAGAAGAGGGTTGGGGTGAGATCCCGGTAGATGAAGGTCCTTGGTATAGCTACGAAGACATTGCCACGGCGTGGCACATAGTTAAAGACTTCATTGCGCCGAAGGTTCTAGAATCAACGTTTGCATCACCGCTAGATTACTGGAATCTAGATATCGTTAAACGTATACGAGGTCATAACATGGCTAAATCAGGTATAGAGCAAGCTCTATGGGATCTCTATGCTCGAAAGCTTGGGAAACCACTGTACCAAGTGCTTGGCGGAGTTCGAAACCATGTTGTTAGCGGCGTTAGCCTAGGTATTACTCGTACTGTGGAGGAGCTCCTTAAGATGATAGCCAAGTTCCTTGACGAAGGCTACCGCAGGATAAAGATAAAGATCAAGCCTGGATGGGACGTCGAGGTTGTCGATAGGATAA
>JAMOOB010000132.1 GCA_027066265.1 Desulfurococcales archaeon | reverse complement strand
CTGGATCCTCAAAACCATGGCCGAGAGAAAGAGCCTGGATATAGTGCCCAGCAACGTTTTGGAGACGATTTCGAGCACTAAGAACGAGAGCTAATGGATTTAGGAAGCGTAGCCACGCAACGCACGAACCAACTTCTAGACTACGCAGAGCCCCGTCCTGCAACGAATTGCTAGGGTACGGGTTTAGGGAAGCGTAGTGGTATCCTTACCCGGTTAAGGAGCTGAAAGCTACTTCTTCAAGGCGATGACTATGCCTAGCGCAAGAAGTAGCACTCCTAGCGCAACCATCAGCAATCCACCTATGTTTTCGAGAGGTATCCTAATGATTCCGAGCCAGTGTAGTCCAAGCAACAAGCATCCCGATCCTAGGAGGGCTAGGATTACTGCTCCCACGATCGAGCCTCGGTACTTGAGATGTGTACGTATCTCTACTCTTCCAAGGGGTCTCCTAATCAATGCTTCGAGTATGAAACCAACACCCATACCTATCAATGCACCGGCACCCGTGTTTCCGTAGAGCATGCCTAGACCGATACCTATGAACATGCATCCCACGAATATGGACCACGGAGCCACGGAACCACCTCTACTCATCGATGTTCGCTAGAGATAGAAAACGGTTTTTCTCTACGCTCCCACAACACTCGGTTTGGTGATGTCGAGGTGCGTAGATGCATAGTCTCGGTAGATACCTCTCTCTGCAAGGGTTGCGGGATATGTGTAGAGCTATGCCCAGCCAAAGCGCTTAAGCTCAGCGAAACTCTTTCGGAGCGTGGGTATAGGTACCCGATCCAGGTTGGTAACTGCGTTGGTTGTGGAACGTGTGTTAAGTACTGCCCAGACTTCGCTATAAGTATCGAGAGATGCGAAGAGCAGTGATGATTGGTGACGGAGCTGATCCGTGATGACTAGACGCCTCACTGAGCACCCGAATCGAGGGCGGTGATCGCTGAGAATCAAGTTCATACGCGTAAGCCTTTCCCAGAACGTTTCTCGTCTCCTCGCACGCTTATCCAAGGCTAGGGATCTCGAATCCGTGTTTAGGATACCGTGCGAAGTTGTGGAGGTCGTGATAGTATCGAAAGTCGTTGCGAACCAGTTTCGAGCACCCTTCAACGCAGCGATCACGTGCATCGATGGAACGAGCTACGCAACGAACATGCTGGACGTCGGCTACAGCGATAGCTCTGCCTACGCAACCAGCTACGTGCTATGCAACGGCTTCGATATACGGGGTAGAAACGCTGTGCTTCTGAAGCAGATTATAAAGCGAGCAACTTCTATCGTTGTAGAGAAGCACCTCGACAAGGTATCGATACTCTACTCGATCTAGGGATGAAGAGGTCTACGCCATGCTGATACGTGATGAGAGCCCGTCCCCCCGGACCAAGGAAACAGTTCGTTGAACGTGATGAAGTGCGCCCTACCTGAACCGTGATGAGTTTCCCGCATTACTGATCCCTACCCCCGATCCTTCATCGTTGGATGCGCTCTACGTTTCTCGAAGTGCTTGAAGAACCTTGCTAGAATCATCGTGTTACCATCGCGGATAGCTCCTTGATGAAGGAGCTCTCCGTAGTTCACAACGAAGGTCGCGAAGATCGTTGATTGGAGAAGAACGTGGTTACCAACCGAGCACAACGACGCCGTGCTGACGTGCATACTCAGCGATTTCCTTACCTATGAGGCTACCGCTAAGCACGGGAACAACCTCCTTCCCTGGAAAGTGTCTACGAACGATATCTGTCTTAGCGAGCAGTGCACCTACGTGTCTATGCTTAGGCTTGACCTTTATCTCTACGACGTACACCTTTCGCCTCGTCTCTATCAACAGATCTATGTCCTCCTCATCGATCCTAGCATTCCTCTCCCACCTAACTACCTCATCACCTTCACCCCTAGCAATTGCAGCGATCTGATCGAGAACAAGCTTAGCGTAGAAGCTCTCGGTAAGAGCACCAACAGCAAGCTCTAAACGAGACAACCTCTTACGATTCTCATCCACAACAAGCTTGAGATCCCTAATCTCTATACGAAGCTCTTCAAACTTCTTATCATGCTCAACCAGCTTTGCCTCGATTGCTTCAAACCTCTTGTCATGTTCTAGGAGTTTCCGTTCAACTGCTTCGAACTTCCTGTCGTGTTCTTCGAGCTTCTTCTCAATCGCTTCTAAACGTTTATCGTGTTCCTCCAAACGTTTCTCAATTACTTCGAAACGTTTATCGTGTTCGAGAAGCTTTCGTTCTATTGCTTCGAATCTCTTGTCGTGTTCCAACAACTTCTTTTCGAGGATCTCGAACCTCTTATCATGCTCCAAACCCTTTTGATACAGTTTGTTGAAGTCTTCGCGAAGCTTCTTAAGCTCTTCCTCGATAACTTCAAACCTCTTATCATGCTCAAGAGATTTCTGATAAAGCTTATTGAAATCCTCTCTAAGCCTCCGCAACTCATCGAGGATCTCTCTATATCCAAGCAAACCTGCAACAGCAAGACGAAACTCTTCATCTCGCTTCAACAACTCTAAGATCTCTTCCTTTAGCCGTCGAGACACTGGGATACACCCTCAGCTA
>JAMOOB010000131.1 GCA_027066265.1 Desulfurococcales archaeon | reverse complement strand
GGAAACTACGATGAATCTCTTCGTAAAGATCTTCATAGCATTCAACCTACCCATTCTACTAGGAATCATAGGCATACTACTCAGAATGGTGTACAGCCCCTAGAGATTCGATGCATCTATGCACTCGGATACGGTCAGCCACGGGCGATTCATCACGGTTCAGCCGAGGATACTCCAATCATCCCTAGGAAGGTTCGCTACCTTGGTTAATAGCTTCGATGGTTATCGATGCGTGGTCTGATCAACGACGTATTCCTAGAAATGCTTACGTTCTAGCTATGCATACGAACATGTATTAGGTCTGTAGCGAGTTCATCGATGGGCTGCGTGTATGGGGGAGGAGCTATTGCTAACTCTGTTGGAATGCGAAGAGTTGCTGCTTACCTTACTAGATCCAGAGGTTCTGCGCGATGTTGAGGCTGAAGGTAAAGATCGAGAGAGTTGACGGTGCTAGATCGGTTCATGCGATAGCTATTGCGAACAGTGGTTTCGTAGGCATCGAACCCGAGATCCTTCTACCCATATACATAGCTAGAGAGCTTGAGTTGGACGAAATTGCTCAACCCGAAGCCTACACCAAGATCTCTGGCGATGGTAGGGAAATCGATTTGCTGAGGTACAGAAACGTCGTTAAGGTGTACGTAGTTACCGAGGATAGAGTGGAAGGACCTGTGATCAGTAGCGTACTCGTATCTCCGAGAGCTCGATACGTACTGCTCAACGATAAGCTCCTAGGCAAACTCAAGGTGGTTCTCCTAGACTTCGGTGAAGGAACGTGGTGTTTCAGAGATGAGTTGGGTAGGAGAGAGCGAAAGAGTTACTAGCAATTCCTCCGACTCCTTAGCTCTACGCTTCGCTAAGCATGCTTAGCGAGCAAAGGTAGCGTTCCGAATCGCGAAATGCATCCCGATCTTTGATGGGTTGAACACCGTAGGACTCAAACATCGTTGCCAAGCTCGCTACAGGTACACCTCCAAGCATCGAGGAGATCAAGATCGTTAGGACGTTCCTCTCCTATCCTTGGGTAGCAGTGCTACGTCGAACAACGTGCGTAGGTAAGATGGAGGTGTTGGGAACCGTATGGATCGCGCTGGGGTTTCTTAGCACGTTAGGTGTAGGAATGCCAACACTTTCTTTCCTTCCAAAGCAAGTCGATTGTATATCTCTACCGCTTCCGTGGTTCGAGCTACGTAAACCTCCTTACCGCGTCTACGGAACTCTGCAACGACTTCGGGATCGACCCTCATGAAACCTTCGTACCCCGTACCGATCACGACGACGTCGTAGTCCTCGGCTAGGTAGTCCCTTACATCGGGTAGCTGGAGTCGGTGACCCTCTAACCTCCACCAGTTGTTCTTGACGCCGCTAGGCGTAATCACGACATCGCTTCGATACGCCTTGCCATCGATGATTATCACGCCGAAGTCGTAGAGATCTATGCGAGGAGCCACAGCTCTCGACCCAACGCATGCGTAGCATGGCTACGGGTATTAAGGGTGTTGGAATCGTTCGGCGATATGGATATTATGTAGAGACGAAGATCGTTGACGTAGGTGGATCCCTCATGGCGTTGCGCTGCCTAGCATCCTTATCGCTACTGCTTCTCCTAGCCATCGCTTGCCAGTCAACGGTATCGATACAGTTCCTCCACGTAGAGCTCTCCAAGGATACGCTTCGCATCGGTGAAGGCGTGGGCAACTCCGTAGCGGTGGTTCTCGGAAACCATCTCCTCCTAGCTACGTGGGGCGAGGTATTGGTGAATTCCAGCGGTGTTTTGGAGGGTATTGCACCCATCTTCTCGAGGTCTACGAAGATCGAGCGTGTTACCTACGATCCTAGGCTCGTAGCTAGCTTCGGAATCGAGAGCACGAGGAGCGTTACCTACGTTAGGTGGAGCTCGAACCCTGTACGCATCGATAACGGTAGCGCATCCTTCGTATGGCGTGGCGGTGGCGAAGTGCTGAGCATTGCTAGGGTCGGTACCTTGCTGAGGATCTGGGGCTCGATAGAGATCCAGCACCGTGGGATAGACCTGGATAGAGTTCGTAGGCACACCATAATCGTTCCGCTATCGAGTCTCGTTCCCAGCAACGTCGAGATCTACGCCGTGGTTGAGGGTAGGCTCGTGAATGCAACGGTTTTGAAGAGCTTGGCTAGCGGAAGATTCGTAGCTACTCCCCTACTCGTTCTATCTATGAACAACGTTAGTCTCGTGCTTGGAGGAGCTCTCGTTGAGTGGGTTGAGGATCTAGGTATGTGGAGGCTATGGCTGGGGGTAACCATTGATCAGAACCGTAGCGTAGTGAGCAACCTGATCATTGTCGTGGCCACGGGTATCGGTAAGGATACGCTCCTCAGGGTGGTGTCTAGGTGTGTAGGTGTTCGAAACCCGATCGCTGCGATGAGAGAGGTATGGAGTGCTTTAACGGCTTCGAGCTCTGTTAAGACCGTGGTAAGCACCACGACGAGCATCGTTACCACGACCGTGGTCAGAGAGCTTAGACCCTTCGAAGCGGCCGCCATAGCTATGATGGGCATGGTGCTGGGAACGATCATGGGTTTCCTCCTAGCCAGACGCGGAAAGAGCT
>JAMOOB010000130.1 GCA_027066265.1 Desulfurococcales archaeon | reverse complement strand
CGCAATCGACGACAGGAGACCGAAACCCGTCGTACCGCTAACCAACTTCATGGAGACTATTAGTAGCGAAGAAGCATCGAATACAGGTGGTTAACCACGAGGGTTGGATGAGGAGAACGATAAGGGGATGAGAAACGTGGCTAGGCTCGTCTTCAGCATCGATGTTCCCGACGAGTGCGTTGATGAGCCCGGCGATGATTCTCGCAGAAGGTTTCTGTGGTGTAGAGACACAGAGCTGATCGCCGGCGTCTACATCGAGACCCCAGGGATAGAGATTCCAGTAACCGAGGAAGAATGGGAACAGTTAGAGAGGTTGGCGACCAGCCACGGTCTGCACCTCCACGGTGCTCGCTACGAATGGTGGGTAACATGCGATGCAACAATATACAGCAACTGCATTGAAAGGATACGGAACTTCCTCATCGAGGCAAGGAGGCTCCTAGGAAAACGATAATGCAGTGGTGCGCATGTTGATTGAGAGGATCATTAATGAAGCTCTGTGTAGGCACAGAATCATTCCGCTGAGCGATCTTATCGAGATCTTCAACGAGCATCTGTGGAGAGGAGAGACTCTGTGTACGGATCTCGACGACTTTGGGAACACGATGTACTGCAGATCGATATTCACGTACCTCGAAGCCCTAGCTGTCAAGGGAATCGTGAAGATAGAGCGTGGATGGGTCAAGCTCCTAAACGATTCGATATGTAGGGAAAGGAAATCCGGATCCAAGCAACTAACGCTCTGCATATCGATCGAACAGAGACTCGGTCTCAAAGAGCTGAGGCGTACCGTAACGCAACAGTGCATAGATATAGACGAGGAGGTGCTTGATGAAGCCGTTAGGAAGCTCGTTGGCGATGTTCCGGCGAGCTACACAGTGTTCGAAGCGCTTGTACTGAAGATCATCAAGTCCCTGATCCTGGCGCTAACCAACGAAGATAGCGCACGAAGGATCAATCAGGCAAATGAAACAAAACAGATTATTCGGAAGTAGAGAAGAAGCGAAGAAAACAAAGAATAAGCAAAGAGTAGGAGTAGACTAAAACGAGTCGTACAACGACAGCATTTTGGCATCGCACTCCGTACGCGGATACCAATCTCCCGTCAACCAACCCTTCTTCTCTTCTACCCTGTACGTGTATGGTCCTAGATTGGCGAGCTCCATTGCTTTCTTCAAATCACTCTTGATTTTTGACACCAAGTAATTGTAGGTCGACGGATAGCCGTGACTCCTAAATTTAAACTTCTTGTTGGTATTCCAAACATAGCATATCCCCGAACCATCTTCGAAGACCCAGCATTCACAAACCTTCATGCGACAGCCCGTTACCCGCCGTAGCTCCAATACTAGTCCCCTATCAGCGATCCAAAGCCTTGCACCAACGAAATACCGCATGCCGTCGAATGCCTGATACACAGACAAGTGGCGTCTGCATAACGATAAGTATAGATGAGTACCGAGATCAGAGCAACACTTACACGTTGAGGTCACGTATTTCAACCATTCCTTGATAGTGAGATCCCTAACCATGCTAAGGATTTCAAAGATCTTGTCGATGTTGCCGTATACAGATTTATCTCGATAAACTCCCTCGTATGAACGACACTTCTCTTCGTAATACCTCCAACATACCTCAACTCTCGCGCTTATGTTAATGAACTTTATCGTAGCAACAACACTATTCAATGATAGCTCGATGATTGTTTCGGGATTGCTCGGATCATGAATAGTGATTCGGTTAGTGATCTTAGAGGGGGTTTGAGTAGGCATTTGAGTTTGGATCTGGGTGGGCATGTGTCTCGCCCAGTATATATTGCTTCCAGAGTATATAAACTTTTTCTAAGAAAGAGGTAGAAGAAAATGAGAAAGGAAGGGAAAGGATTAGATCGTCAGTCTTGGCAACATAGTATTGATGATGCATTCGTGTCTACAGCTGTGGAAATGTCAGGTGTGTTCACATCTTCACAGCTGTGGGTATGGTGTATTCGCTACCTATTAAACCCTAGTCATTACTCTGTGTATGGTGGTGTTGGTGAACTATCGTGGTGTGTTGAATAGGGTGTTGGAGCTGTTCGTTCCTAGGACTGTCGATGAGTTGAGGAAGGCTAGGGTTATTGCTCACGTGCAAGCAATTAATCCTCCGTTCAAGATCGCTGGGTGGAAAGGGTTAGAGGAGGTCTTCGCTACGTATGCTCACGTGCCGTGGACGATAGTGCTGATCCCTAGGGAGAACGACGAGATTGAGGTAGCTCTACTGATCCCGATGCAAGCGCTGGAATCTGGGATCGCGCGCACCATCGAAGCGTTGTTCAGAACCAAGGTGTTGACTCGGAAGGAGCTCGAAGAGCTGAGCGTACCGCTCACGGCACTCGACGAAATAAAGGATACGATAGTTCTGTGCAGATGGAGGGATCGTAGCGACGAAGTGTTCTACTGGTTGCCATTCATCGCAGAGCAACTTATCGAGGCTTGGAAAGGTTGGAGTAGCCTAGAGCCGACGCCCATCCCCGTGATCGCCGTGGTCTACCGAGACAAGCTAACCGAAGAACAGCAGAACCTGATGCGGCTCAGCTCAGCATTAAAAGAGC
>JAMOOB010000129.1 GCA_027066265.1 Desulfurococcales archaeon | reverse complement strand
GAGGATTGGGACGAGGCTTGGAAGAACGAGGTGTCGAAGACGCTGAAGATCTTGGTTGGGCTCATCAAGAGCGGTAGATATCCAGAGGATTACAAGAAGCTGAAGGAGCTAGGAGTGCTAAGGGTGCTGAGAGTAGCGAATCTATGGACAATGAAGGTACGGGGGTATTCACCACGAAAAGGCGTGATGTTCCTAGGAGATCCGAACGACGTTAAGCGGAGGATCTACGAAGTCGTGAAGAGGATCAGAGGAAGATTGCTAGCGCTCTACGAAGAAGCAATGGAGAGAGGTATCGAGATCGCTGTGCCGGAGATCTCGATGAGGTTGGGGAGAGTGGAAGCGCTTCTAGCCGAGCTTGGAAACGCGTAAACACATTCTCTTCAAGGTACTTCTCTAGACCCCTGGACTTTATGGCAACTTCATCCCCTACGGGCTTTCCTCGTCTGCGAGCGGAGGAAGGGAAAAATCTTGCTTTAGCTACGCATTGTGTGGACGAGGTGAGGAAGGTGGTTGGTCTGCAAGCCGTGGTCAGCGCCTTCAAGAGGCTCGGGGCTAGGTGTAGGAAGATCCGTGGCAAGGATGTCTACGTATGCGTGCGGAACGGCGTCGAGGCGTGGATACGACCCGACAAGATCACGGTTCGGATCCCCGGAGAGGTGAGGCTCGAGTACCTATCGACGTACCCGGATCTCGACGAGGTCGAGAAGGAGGTGGCTCGGGCTACGAACGCGGATTCCGCGTACTTCGACTATCCACCGGATCCACCGCTATCGCTCAACCTCGAATTCAAACCAGAGAAGCTCGACGACGCGCTGAGAACCTTCAAGAGGTTCTCGGATCACGAAGCCTTCGTCGCGGTGACGAACATACGTGGAGAGCTACGGCTCTACGAAGACGATAACGTTGTGAACCTCGAGGAATGGCTAGCGATGCCCGAGTAGATAGCGTAGCGAGAGCGATCCTTCGTGCACAGCTCTTTTTATCTACTAGAGGTAAGGGAGTACGGGGAGAACATGCTTCGAATCGAAAAGATTGTTCGCAAGGTAGGGGACTCGCTCTCGATCATAGTTCCCTCGATCGTTGCAAGGAATATGTTCGACGGGGAAGAGCACCTCTATGCGTGTATGGATGGCTCGAGGATATACTACTCCAAGGATCCCGCGTCTGGGGTGTGCATCAAGGTGAAGCCACGCAAAATCGCGAGGCACGGGAATCGCTCGTACTACGCGCTAACGATTCCGGCATCCTTCGCTAGGATGCTAGGCATCGAGAAGGATAGCGCGGTCATCCTCGAGTACGACCCCGCGACGAGGATGCTCGTAGTTACTCCGAGAACCGTTTCCGAACGCGTTTAGCTATCAATGCAAGGAGTTCCTCCAGAGCCTTGCCTCGCATCGATGCTACTCGCTTCGCTAGATCCTCCCTCGCTACGTTACACGTTTCTAAGAGCTTCTCCTCCATGCGTAGTAACAAGTATTTCTCAACCGCACCATCAACGCTGAGGATCTCCGATTCGATCGCCTGAACGACCCTATCAACGCTTCTACAAACATCGTTGCGAACAACAGCTATCCCCCTCCCGTAGAGCTCCGCAACCGCGTCTCCGAATCTATCGACAACGATCTGGATAACTCTACGGAGATCGCTACCCGAATCGATGCCCGAAGCTAGAGGTAGAGAGGTGCGAAGGGATTCTATTCGTCGTAGGAGCTCCTCGAGATCGCGATCTAGTTCACGCATTGCTGACACGCTTCACGGAGCGGACGACCGCGTCTATCACCTTCTCCACGGCATCGTCCACCCGATCCGGGTGCCGTCTAGCGACGTGTTCCTGCAGAACATGGTGGTGGGGAACGAGCTCGGCGCCGCAGATCGTGCACCGAGCAACCCCGTCGATGCGTAGAATGACTGGTTCCAACTGCTTGACGAAGCGATACACGTGCCTAACGATAGCCCTAGCACGGAAGAAGCTACCGTTGCAGTACTCGATAATGCGTTGCACGTATCCACGAGCACACGTCTTCGAAAGACCAAATCGTTGTGCATCGCCGAGCGATCCTCCAGAGAAGTACGCGTAGATGAAATCAACGACGTAGCCAAGATCAGCGAGCTGCTTCACAACGAGGTACCTAGCAACACGTTCCAGAGCACTCATCGAACCACCGCTAAACATGGATAGAGAACGCAACAGATAATCCTTGCGATCAACGCGCAACGAAGCAACGACCATCGAGCACAGCGAAAGCGATCAGAACCCTCCCTCATGGGAGCCGAAGCGCCATCATCGCCCCCGCGGATTCCTTTCTACTCATTCGCCTTTCTACTCCCTTATGGGAGTCCAGACGATATTTCTTCCAATTCTCGCAATCCATATCTCTCAATTCCATATGCGGGGGCTCTTCCAGGAACCTCTAGACGAGGTGAAAAATAAATGCTTTGCGGTTGTAGTAGGTGCTACTCGAGTACTAGGCGAGCTCCTTGCTCGGTTACCTCGAGCTTGATCCTATCGCTGTCCAGCGCCATCATGGTATCGCTGTGGTTCGCTAGGAACGTCGAGAACGTCACGTCCTCGCCGTAGCCGGAGATAGCCAGC
>JAMOOB010000128.1 GCA_027066265.1 Desulfurococcales archaeon | reverse complement strand
GCAATTCGTCAAGACATTCGATCTCGATGGAGTAGCGAATGAGGGTCTCGTTGTTATCAACGACATACCTGTGAAATCCGTTTGCGAACACCATCTTCTTCCAATCATCGGCTACGCACACATAGCATACATACCGCAGGGAAGAGTTCTTGGACTTAGCAAGTTTGCTCGAATCGTAGACGCATTCTCGAGAAGACTCCAGATTCAGGAAAGGCTTACGAATCAGATTGCGGATTTCATCTACGAAGAGTTGAAACCTCGTGGTGTTCTGGTGGTTATCGAAGCTCTTCATCTATGCGCATTGATTAGAGGCATAGAAGAACCGCTACACATGGTTACCACTGCTTACCGAGGTGCATTCACAGAGGATCCAGCGCTACGTCGTGAAGCTCTTAACGTCATCTGTACGCGTCTTCGATCATCTCCACTCCTCGAATTGAAAACTATGATCGTTCCATGAAGGTCAGGAGAGACAGCCTTCATCACCGTTCACGAGACGGGGTTGAGTCATCATCCCAAGCAGAGATATAGCTCTAGGAGCGCATATATATCGGTGGTTCAATGCCTAAAGAAGCTCTTCTATACCGCCTTCTCGATGCCGAACGCAAAATCGTTGAGTGCCTAGCTTGTCCGCGACGATGTAAGATCCCAGAAGGTGCAGCTGGGTTCTGCGGTATTAGATGGAATTTCGAAGGAAAGCTCTACCTAGCATGCCATGGACTCGCCATAGCCGTGGCAATCGATCCCATAGAGAAGAAGCCACTCTACCACTTCAATCCCGGGTCTGCAGTGTTCTCGATGTCTACAACGGGATGCAGTTGGGCATGCAAGTTCTGCCAGAACTGGGATATCTCGCAGCGAAAAGTCATCGCTGGATGGAGACTCGAACCCGAGCGCATCGTAGAACTAGCGAAAGCGTACGGCGCTCACGGAATAACCTACACTTATAACGAGCCCGTGGTATTCATAGAGTATGCCTACGACGTTGGAATGCTCGCAAAGAAGCACGGTCTCTTCAACACTATGGTTACGAATGGCTACATGACTGACGAGACTATAGACCTCGTTTCGAAGTTCATCGATGCAGCAACGATAGACCTTAAAGGTCACGGCGATCCAGAGTTCGCTAAGAAACTCTGCCTCGTTCCACCGGGACACATGGAGTACGTATTCAATGCAATGATCGAACTGAAGCGAAAGGGTGTCTTCATCGAGGTCACGGATCTTGTTGTTCCTAAGTACGGGGATGATCTTGAGAAAGCCAAGAAGTTAGCTAGATGGATCGTTGAGAACCTAGGTCCCGATACTCCTCTACACTTCCTAAGATTCCATCCAGACTATCAACTACTCGATGTACCTTCAACACCCGTAGAAGTTCTAGAGAAACACGTTGAGATAGCTCGCGCCGAAGGATTGCGCTACGTCTACGTAGGCAACGTTCCCGGTCATGAATACGAACATACCTATTGCCCTAACTGCGGATCTATTGTGATCCGGAGGTTTGGCTTCGAAATCTTGGAAGTGAGACTAACTGAAGACAACAGATGTACGAATTGCGGTGCTAAGATAAACATCGTTGGTCGAGTTCATCCCACGTACCGCCTAGATAGAATGGTATACATACCGCTGGATCTCTACACCGAGTTCGTACACGTACCTCACACCAAGCTTAGGAACTACGTCTTGAAAGGGGAATCTACCCGATGATTGATGCGCACTGTCATCTCCATGAATACAGCGATGAAGAGATCCTAGAAATCGAACGACTAGGATTGACAATAATTGCGGTAAGCGACGATATACCATCGTCGATTAGAACCTTGGAGCTCTCTCAACGCTTCAAATGGGTTATCCCAGCTATAGGCATTCATCCATGGGAAATATCTGCAGAGACAGTGAACGATATCGAGAAGTTGGAAGAGCTTGTCGAAAATCATCGCAACGTTGTTAGGATACTAGGTGAGGTAGGTCTAGACAAAAGGTTTCGCAAGGAAACATACTCATACCAACTCGAAGCGTTTAGGCGTATCGTAGATCTAGCGCAGAAGTACGATCTCGCACTAAATCTTCATTGCGTAGATGCATGGAGAGAAGTGCTCGAGATCGTGCATCGAGCTGGCATAAGGATCGCAATATTCCACTGGTATACAGGGCCAGTAGAGCTCCTGAACGAAATACGTGATTATGGTTACTTTATTTCAATTAACCCCGCAATCTCGATGCAAGAGAAGCATAGAAAAATAGTTGAGTGCGCACCTCTAGAAGTACTGCTAGTTGAAAGCGATGCACCTTATAAATACCGTGGAATGGAGCTCCATCCTAGGATGATATTCGATACGCTTAGAATAATTGCAGACATCAAGAAGCTAAGCTTGGAACAGATCGTGGAAGTGATAGAGGAGAACGCTCAGCGTCTATTAAAAGAGCTAGGTCTATCACTACGATGACAGTGCTTTAACGTTCTTTGGAACTATCGTCACTATTTCTCCTATCATCTGACCTGGAATGTTTGGTCTAAACCTAGCGATTGCTATGGATTTGCTAAAGCTATGTATCTTAACTATCTTACCTCTGTAAACGTTTCCATACCTATCCGATGCCACAACCTTGGATCCTACAAGCGTACCAACGATTTTCGGATCTACGAATACCTTTATCAATACCTGATTATTGTACTGCTTCGCAGATCCGCGTCTGTACCCCACAATGACTCCGCGTACAACGTTGCTGCTCATGGACTACACCAAGGAGAAGAAGAAGTTTAGGATTAAAAACGTGTTGTCGAGAACGCGAAGTTTATGCGGAACCAGCTGCAGGAGCCGAAGCCTTCTGCTGAATAGATCCGAGGACTGGTAGCTCTGGGAACTTCTCCTTCATTCTCTGTTCGGCTACGATTCTCGCTTCCTCTAGGATCTTCCTAGCCTCTGGCGATGCATAAATGTCTCCCGCACCAATACCTAGAGCCTCGCCGGTGGTTAACACAACGTCTCTCAGACCTTCTTCAACTTCGGTTAGCTCTAGCGAGATCTCTGGCATTATGCCGCGTAGCATGTTCTTCAACTCCTTGATTACTCCGACTACCGGAGTAAGACCCGCCATCACATCGCCCATAGTGAGGACCGTCTCGATTCTTAGCGCTACTTGTTCGAGAGCTACTTGAGTTATCGTTAGCTGCTTGACGAGCTTCCTAATCTCAGCAATCTCGTTAGCGTACATTACGGCTCTCGCCTCATCACCCTGGGTTAGAGCATCTACCACTCTCTCGAAGAGCATTCTATCTCGTTCCCTAAGTCTCTCAATGAATACCTCTAGCCTGTTCACCATGGTTCTAATCTTGTAGTTTGCTACTACTAGCCTCTGCTTGATAGGTTCCTTCCTTGCGAATATCTCCTTAATCTTCTCTCCAATAGTGGGTCCTCCTCCCCATCGCTTCTCGAAGTCTTTCAACGACATGGGTTCGACCCCGTCTAGAAGCCTAGCCACGAAGAACCTTCAAAAACCGCCAGACGCTTAACCAAAACGTGCAAGGAATTGATCGACGCAAATACCTATTAAGCCATGCTCGTATCGTACCCAGTGTTGGGGATGATGTTACCTCCCCGCAGGGTGATCGATGATCGGTTAGAGGATGGCTGACCCTTGACGGGGTCACCGCGTGGGTTTGTCTTCATCGAGATCCGATCTTAAAACCGCGATCATCCCCCAGAATTTCACTATGCTCTGTTCAACTATATTAATGCATTCCTCAACAACGCTACGTACATTACGTGGTAAGGTATCGAGTTTTCTATCGTTGAAACACTGTTCGTAAGGATCAACGATTTTAGTGATTTCTCCTGCAACACCCCTTCTTTTAGTTAGAAAGTTCTGCAGCTCCGTACAGTCATTGAATAGGAATACATGTTCGAATCCTCGAAGACCTCGTACTACTATCAACACTATCCCAACTTTGTGAAAGGGTAGCACTATCCCTATCCTAGTCTCTTTCTTCACTCCTACGCCCATAGCATCCGTACTAACTTATCTACATCTAGTTCGGCTACCGCAACGGGGTACCTAATGTCGAGATTCTCGAGGATCTCGGGCTTGATTTCTCCTACCCATCCAATCTCTTCGTTATCTACGTAGATGCAAGCAGTTCTACCCTCGATCGCTATTCTCTTCGTACATCTTCGGAACGATGGTTCGATCCCAAGTTCTTTCAGCAACGCGTATACATCGCCATGGATATCTTCGAACTTGAGAACGCTATCCGCTAAGAGCATTGCAAACATCGTTTTGTTCCTCCATTTAGTGGGACTACGATCATCTCTAACAACTACATCCCCTACCTCAAAGATCTTTATAGGCATGGAAGCGTGCTGACTATCTCTCAAAACCATCAACAACGATGCTACAAGCATGTTACGAATCGAGTCGAACTCTACAGTCAATGGATTCTCTATTGCGAGGAAATCGTTTGATAGCTCTCTCAGTATCCTCGAGGGCATCAATGCGAATGTATTGACTTCTAGGTAGCCTAGACCTACAGCAAGCTCTCTCAACAAGCGCTCTACCAACACCAAGGGATCTTCTTCGCTACGTCCATAGCTAGCTAGGTATTCGCGACCTAGGTAATCGTAGCCTATCGCGATAGCTACATCCTCGACGAGGTCTATAGGGTGTAGGATATCTACGCGATGGGGTGGAACCTCAACTACTACGCGATCATCCCCTGCATTTACAATGTAACCCATTCGTTTAAGTAGCTTTGCAACTTCGCAAGGCTTCAGCTCGATACCTAGCATACGAGAAGCGTAACGAAGATCGAGTTCCATTCTTCTCCATTCAAGGTTCGGCGTCGTTATGGTTCCCCACGGATACTTGATAACCGCTCCAACAACGCGACCACCGTAGAACGTCAACGTGTTTACGATCACGTTCAAGACTTTCAAAACGCTTTCAAGATCCGTACCCGTAACATCTACGAATACTCTCTTCGATGTAGGCTCCAATCTCGTGATATCCGAGTTCAGTACTGGAGGTATCGCAATTATTTCGCTCCCCGCAAATATCGCTGGATGAAGATTTCCTTCCAAAGCAAGCAAGCCGTAGACACGTCCTTGTTCGGTATTCTCTAAAACCCATCGTATCTTCTCTCTCCTACCTACGTGCAGCGGTACCATGGTATACTCATCGATGTTCACTGCTTTGTAGATCAACTTCGTCGAAGGTAGCTTATCGGCATCGTGAAGACCTATCGCGACCTTCCTACGATTTCTACCATACGTTACATGCAGTTTCTCTTGGAACTCTATCAATTCTTCCAATCCACGTTCGTCGAGCTCAACACCTTCAACAAGGGCTACCGCTATGTAGGGTCTCTTTCGTGGTGGTTCTACCTCTACCTCGATACCGATCCTATCGATTGCAAGCTTCCTAGGCTCTTCAACACCTAGAAAGAGCCTTACAGCTCGAGCTATCCCTTCGGCAGAGAACATGTCTGGTCTATCGCTAGGTACCTCGATCGCTATCTCGTTTTCGCTAACCTCGCATTCGCACTTCAAAGCAAAGAGTATCTCTACGAGCTTGCTTAGCTCGAGATTCTTCACATCTATGAGTCTGAGTAGTCTGCGAGGATCGAGCCTAATGACGGGCACGCTTTACACACCTCAACACATCGCTTCGTCTCCAAGATCGTAGCTGCTCAACATCACGTGTATAGAATACTCGTATGTCGTTCACGCCCATCAAAGCCATGGCTAACCGCTCTAAGCCCATACCCCACGCACCAACCGGATGCTTTACCCCTACGATCTCGAGGACTTCAGGTCTAAACATACCGGCTCCGAAAGCCTCAATCCATCCATATCCTTCAACGTAGACGTAGCCCTCAACGCTAGGTTCCGTGAATGGGAAGTAGCTCGGCTTAAACCTAAGCTTGGTTATCCCTAATCCTCGAACTATTTGTTCGAGTAGACCTAGAAGCTTCTTGAAATTGAAGTCCTTCTCCATCACAACACCGTCGAAGTTCGTGAACTCGGGTAGGTGTCTAGAATCTATTGAATCTCTTCTAAACACCTTGCCTATGGTGAAGATCCTTACAGGAGGGGTTTTCCTCAAGTACAGCCACTTTATCGTGACTGCAGTTGTGTGAGATCTTAGCAAGAGCTTCGAAGCTTTCTCATAACTCCATCTATACCCCCAACCTATGCTACCGCAGCTACCACCCGTTTCGTGCACTTGCTTAGCACGCTCAACAACGTCTTTGTACGTAGATAGATCAGCGTATCCAGGAACGAATAGCACGTCGTGGATATCGCGCGAAGGATGGTCTTGCGCCTGGAACAATGCGTCGAAGTTCCAGAATTCTGGAACTACATAGTCGTCGCGAACCTCTTCGAAGCCTAGGCTAAGCATGATTTCTCTAACCATTTCGATGAATTCCTTGAGTGGATGCTTCTTCCCCACGATCTTGATCGGAGGAAGTGCTTCAACATTGTAAGGCTTGAGCTTCACGTATCTCCATCTACCGCTCGCAATGAGTTCGTGCGTTAGATGCGAAACTCCTTCCCCAAGCTCTAGCAGTTTCTTAGCTAGCTCTAGGCGATCCTCTCTAATCTTAACATGCTTAACCTTTACCCGTTCAACTACGATCAGTTTCCGTTGAACGAGTTCCTTGAATACATCACTATTCGAAACATCTTGAGGTACTTCTCTACGCTCTAAGAACATCGATAGAAGTTTGCGATGCTCTTCGAGACTGCCTTCGCGAACGAGTTTAGCAATACCTTTCTCGATAACGATCCAACCACGCTTCTTAGCCCATCCTATCCCTATCGAAACGATATTCTTGCCAAGAACTTGCTCTAGATCTCTTATCGGTGCTTCTCCACCGCGTTGCTTAAGTACTTCAACAACTCTTTCTTCGGGCAACGCTTCTAGGTACTGACGACCTTCGCTGGTCGTAGTTGCGTAGAGCTTTTCCTCCTCCAGAATTTCAACAAGACCGCGTGCACGCAACAATTCCACCAACGATGCTATGCTCGAAACCGGTTTGTTCAGCAAGCCAGCTATTTCATCCATCGTACACTCTCTACGATTCAACAGGATGCGGAGTACCTCTGCTTCTCCACGCGATAGAGGTTCTAGCGAAACAATAGCTTAACACCGTCATTAGCGGAGGTAGATCTAGGTAAAAAGTTCGCATGGACTTCAATCATAGTGAAAGCTATTACCACCCTCTAAGCAACATTGCGAGGGTGTTTCGTTGGTTGCGCTCATCAACGCTATCGGCATTGATATTGGTACTGTTAGCGGTACATCTCGTTGCTTCACCAGCAGTCCATTCGCAGAGCATTCGCGATGAGATACTAAGGCTATTCAAACGATGCGTACACCTTCATCGCGAAGGCGTTGATGTAGCACCAGTGGTAGCGACACTTAGAAAAGCTCTTGAAGCGTTCGACCAAGGACAGTACCGCAAGGCATCGATGCTGGTACAGAATGCTAGCGCTGAACTCAATAGATTGGAAAGAGAAGCTCCTCGAATAGTCATGGAGAAGAGAGTGCGTTTCAGCATCACGATTGCGTCGTTGATCGCGATACCAATAGTTTTCTACTTCCTGTTTCCATACGTTTACCTATGGATATGGCTACGAGTAAGAAGGAAGTGGGTCGTTGAGCGATGAACTTGCTCGATCGCGATGTATTCGCAGTCCTCCTCGCACTTGTAGTCGTTGCAACCTTCTTCAGTCTAGCACTGATGCTTAGACCTCACGAACATTTCCTCCTAGCTACGCTTCTGAATGCTAACTGCAGCATCGGTACGTATCCACGTGCCGTCGTAAATGGAGGAAACATCACGCTATGCCTATACCTAGAGAACCATCTCGGTGAACCGATCTACGTACAGATCAGGTACAAGATCGGAACGAACGAAACCTTGCCGACGAATAGTACGCCTAGCCCAGAACCAACACTAAAAACCTTTGAAACCATTCTAGAGGATCGTGCCAACGTTACGCTACGCATGGTTGTCCCCGTATACGTTAAGCCTAGTCTCGTAGGGCAACGAATTGCGTTAATATTCGAGGTATGGATATACGACGTAGACAACGATTCTTGGAAGTACACTGGGATTTGGCTTCACCACTATGTGAAGGTCTACGAGGTTGGTACACCATGAGCGAAAGACTTGAAGATTATCTAAAGAAGAGGATTGGTACTGCGAAAGGATTCAGATCTAGGTATAAAGCGATGTACCGAGTCTACCAAGAAATCGTTGAGGGTAGAATTAGGATCCGAGATCCTAACCCACCTCACTACTTCTTAGCCTACTTAATGAGATGCGATTACTGTCTCTGGCTTTGGACAGCGCTAGTCATAACGTACGTTACCGACGTATTGATAGCATTGTCCGGTACGTTGCCGTTGATAAGCTATGCTCGATACATTCTTGGTTGCATAACAACGCTCTTCATCCCTGGATACGTAACCGTAGAGGCATTGTATCCACGCGAAACAGATCTTAAACCATTGGAACGTCTAGCGCTTTCAATCGGGTTATCCTTAGCGATAGTACCACTCATAGGCTTGGTACTGAACTACGCATTGGATCTCTCGCTACAAAACATCGTCGCATCCCTCACTTTGTACATCACTATCGTAGGCCTACTCGCAGCGTATAGAAAGTATCGACAGCTACAACTTGCTTAGCTAACAACGCTGATTCGTTTCACGAATCGAGCTAATCTCTTGATTAAGTCTACGTGCTTATCCCAATCGAGTTCAGTAATAGCGATCTCTACCTCAATCCATTTACTAAATGTTTTGAACATCGACAGCTCTTTCAAGATCGTATCCACGAACTTTGCAAGCAAGTACTGACGCCTTAATTCCATGCATAGGTTACTCAATTCGTGTAGCGCATCGATTCTGTTGCTAGACACTAGTTTAGCTACCATCCTAGACGCTATACTTATTGCGTAGAGACCTCCTCCACTAACACTCTTAACCATGGAAACACAGTCTCCTACACCGACAACCTTGCCTAAACCTATCCTAATTGGGTAACCCCGAAGCACTATTCCTCCAAATGGGCGTTCTACTACCCTTGAAACACCCACGTACTTGTCTAGGCATCGAAGTAGCATTGATAACCTCTCCAAGACATTGGATTGCGCTACGATACCTATCAACGCTTTTCGTCTACTAAGACTTGCTATCCACGCAAATCCCTCGATATTTATGGGATCGTATACAACATCTATTCTATCCTCTTCCAAACCTCGGATAGTTTCGATCACCGTCTGAATACCATACCTACGATGCTCCACGGATCGTAGTCCGAGAGAGTTCGCAATTCTTCGTTCAACGCCTTCAGCTACAACAACGAAGTCTCCGCTAATCTTGATTACAGATCCTTCCTTATGCACATACGCTACACCATTCTTCGAATGGGGTTCCACTTTCATCACATTCGATTGCAGAAATATCTTGCCACCCAACTCTTCGACTACTTGAGCTAAGTAACGTTCGTGCTCGACTCTATCGATTTTATGAGCGAACACACGATCGCAAGAGATCTTCAACCTAATCTTCGTCAACGGTATCGATATACACAGCGTTCGGTAGCTTGCCTCGATGAAGTCGTACGCATCTATCAACTCTACGACTCTGGTCGATACTATGCCAGCACAATGCTTCCTTCCTACTTCACGTCTTTTCTCGAATACGATCACATCAGCTTCTCCATTCTTAAGAACTTGTAGTGCCGTTAACAATCCAGCGATTCCAGCACCAACAACAATTACGTTCATCGCTAACCGCGCTCCGAACATTCCTCGACTATGGATGCCAGCGCTTCAACGAGGTCGCTCCATGAAAACCCTAGCGGAGTCGAATATCTGGAGATGCTCTCAATCGCTTTTTCTATGCATTCCTTCGTGCTACACATTCTAAGAGCGTTCTCGAGTTTTTCAATTGCGTCTTCGGGGTAAACGAAGAAATCTCCGAAGATCTTGACGTCTATCACGCGACAGTTATGAAGCTCTACTTCAACGCATACATTCTTTTCTTTCCTAAAACATTTTACGTACTTCACGATCCCCTACCTCTTGAATAACCATTCCTCGCTCCTATACTTGGGCTCCAACTCTCTTGCCAAAGAGATTACCTCGCTGCCTAGAACATCGCGATACGTCTTCGCATTCAGGATCTCTTCGAAGCTTTCAACAAGCAACCTAGCAACTCTATCTATCTCGATGTTCGTCCCAAGTTCGAGGTTTACCGTCGTTACGACTTCTCGAAAGCTTGACACCTTCTTCGTAGGTGGTGGCACGAGTACTTGATCCATGATCTCGATCCTTGTGGAGACCATGACTGTACCGTGTTGAAGCAATGCTCCTCGTCTCGCCTGCGCACTTCCCGAAACCTTTTTGCCTTGAACAACAACGTCGTTTATAGGCTTAAACGAGGCATTCAATCCAAGCTTGCGAAGCATTGCCACGATCGCGCTACATATACGTTCATAGCTCTTGGCAACATCCACGAAATCCTTGGTTATAGGCATTGCGATGCTGTACACGATTTCGCCTTCGTAGTCATGGAATACCGCACCACCACCCGTAAACCTTCTAACGACGTCTATGCCAAGCTCTCGAGCTTTATCTAGCTTAACTACTTCGTGTACACGTTGAAAGTATCCTATGGATACGGTAGAGGGCTTGAACCTCCAGATCCTTAACGTTGGTGGCAATCGATTTCGTGCAACTAGCTCTAGCGTAGCTTCGTCTATAGCCATCTGTTCGTAGCCGTTCCTACCCTCTAGATCCATGACTAGCCTCAGCTCCACAACGGATCCCAGAACCTTTATCTACCAAGCTATACTAGAGCTTTCACGATGATAGTACGCGTTTCGATAGGATCCTTAGCAAGGCTAGGCATCGAGAACATCGCTCTGATCGACGTACCGACCACGCTCTACGTGCTGCAGTACGCACCGAATGGATGCATAGCTCGATGTGCATTCTGTTCCCAGTCACATAGAAACAGCTCGAGCAGAGAGTATCTAGCGAGAGTAATGTGGCCTGCAGTAGAGCTCGAGGTCTTGGAGAAGCATTGGAAACACGTTTTCGTTAGGATCTGTATTCAGAACGTATTGAAACGCATGTTCGTCGAAGAACTGATGACCTTGCTTAAGTTCTTTGAGAGATTCTCTACACCGCTATCGTTGTGCACAACACCGTTACCATCGAAAGTACTCGAGGATCTTGCTAAGTACATCGATTGCCTAGGCATAGGCCTCGACGCAGCATCTCCAACAATATTCGAATCCGTTGAAAAGCCATTCACGTGGTCTACATACATCAGATTCATCGAGAATGGCGTGCGCATGCTCGGTAAAGCTAAGGTATGGGTTCATGTCGTTGCGGGGCTAGGCGAAGATCTTCGAGACGTTGTAAAGCTAGCTAAAAGGTTGACCAAGCTAGGTGCTTACATTGCTCTCTTCAACTACGTAGCTCCCCCAAAATCTGAACGTAGGTTTCCGGGGATCAAGGTCGAGCACTATCGATTACTACAAATCGCGCTCAAGCTCCTCGACGAAGGTTACGATCCTGAACACTACATAGATTTCGATAGATTGATCGTGAAACGCGCGTTGCCCATAGATCCTCTAGAAGCCGTGTACACACGTGGCTGTCCTGGATGCAATCGTCCTTTCTATAACGAGAGTCCTCGAGGACCTATATATAACTTTTCTTCACGTTCTCTTCTCGAGAAACACATTAAGGAAGTTGAACAAGAACTTCAAGCCGTGAACGCTCTATGACATCGGGGTTCTTCCATAGAAAACTTTTCACAGTATTGACTACTTCGGGAACCTACTGCGAATTACGTTGCAGATACTGCGAATCCAAGTATTTGTCATCGATGGAATACCTAGATCTTCGCGATCCCTACACATCGATCTCCAGACTCTTATCTCGAGGAGTGAAGGGGATTCTCATTAGTGGAGGGTTCAATCGTAGTGGCATCCTACTGAACCTAGATCGAGTCCTAGAACTGTTGCCTGAAATACGGCGCCTATTCTCGGTTGTCACGATGCATCCAGGATTCGTTGAGAACGATGAGATCGCTCGAATTATTTCGCAATACGTAGATGTTGTCGATCTAGAGTTCACGTTGAGTCCCTACATAGCTCAGTACGTACGAAACCTCGATGTAGAACGCTACGTAAGGACACTCGAAACTTTTCTGAATGCTGGTGCTTACGTCGTGCCACACGTATTTCTATGGCACCCCCACCAAGGTCGTGAATCGTTGGTAAACGAACTTGCTTATCTTCGCGATCGAGGTTTGAACACGGTAACCTTGCTCGTGTTCATATGCCCCGAAGTTCCTTCCTTCGAAACATTGAAGCGTTTGCTCGACGTAGCATCAAAGTTCGATCTCGAGCTCTACCTAGGATGCATGAGACCGTCGAAACTCAAGAAAGAACTCGATCTCTACGCGGCTACTGAGAGCATTGTCTCTAGAATTGCGAATCCCCATCCAATTGCATGGAGTTACATAGATGTGTTCTACGATGCATGTTGTTCAATTCCTCAAAGTAAACTTAACGAATTCCTCTACCCTCATCCCCTTGAAAGCGTAGATGCATCTGCTCATCACCGTTGCGAAGAATATAAGCGTGGATAGATTCGTTCTACGGGTACCGAAGAGTCTTAACCATGAAGGTGGAACCTTGATTCCAAACTTCGTTGTATGGGTAGTAACGGGTAGATGCATGCTGAACTGTCTACATTGCTACGCATCGATGTATAGGAAAGAACGTGAACTATCAACAAGCGAGATCCTACGAATACTGAACGATCTTGCAAACCATGGAGTTCCGCACGTTCATTTTACGGGTGGTGATCCCGTTCTACGACCCGACATCGTCGAAATTCTCATGTATGCACGTGACCTTGGACTCGAAGTAAGCGTATTCACGAGTTGCATACATATTCCACGCGAATTCTTGAGAACCATCCAGAAGCTCGAGATAGCGGTCTATACGAGCTGCGATGGATACTCGAAGGAGACCTTTGAACTGATTCGAGGATCTAGAACGTGGGATCGATTCTTATCTAACTACGCAATCCTACGCGAATACGTTCCGTATATCCATGTGAATGCAACAGTATGTGAACTGAATTGGAGCTACATACATCGCGTAATAGAGTTCGTAGCTCTTCGTTTAGAACCTTCCTCTCTATCCGTAATCCCAGCAATGAAGTGTGGTAACGCTGCTTCGAATCGTATCGCTGTAAATCGTGAACACTATGTAGATGCTCTGAGGAAAGTCGATGAGAAAGCACGTGAATTAGGTATCGAGGTAGTAGCGTGGTGTACACCATTCGTTCCAGCACTCAAGCTAAGCAACGTGAAGGGATATCGATGTAGAGGTAGTTTCGTGTTGGATGTAACACCAAGTGGAAACACCGTGCTATGCGATATCATTGGAATACCGTTCGCGAACATACTAGAAGGTCTCGATACGGTCGTTAAGAAGCTCCTAGC
>JAMOOB010000127.1 GCA_027066265.1 Desulfurococcales archaeon | reverse complement strand
CTAATCCTTCCTTCGATAGATACGATTCCTTACCATACACAACAACATCTACTCCTGGAACCATTCTGAAATACACTCTTACATTCTTCGCACTAAGATCCTTGTACGAAACCACGAACTTCTCAAATAGTTTTAGCAATGCGTCCACTCGTGAAACATGCTCGAACTCTCCATTCGTACTCTTAGCTATCTCCACGAGTAAGTGCTCGTTGTAACTTTCGCCGACACCAACAACGAGACTTGCAGAAACAAGTTCGCCAAGTTTTCTAGCTATCGAAATTATTGCTTCCGGATCCTTGGGACCTACCGTTGGTACACCATCCGTTAGCAACACTATCCTAATGTCCGAGACTTTGCTTCTCGACTTCATCAACAACCTTACAGCATCTTCGTACATCGATCGTAGTACGCCATATATGTTTGTTCCACCACCAAGCTTAAGGTCCAGAACTGCATCCGCAATCCTATCTCTTTCCGAGGCGGGCACCATTTCTACAACCTTCCTAACGTTGGCATTGAACCCATACACCGTAACTAGATCGCAGGGCTTAAGGTACTCAAGCATTCTGAGCGTAGCCTCCTTCGCTCTGTATATCTTGGCACCGTCCATAGAGAAACTCGTGTCGATGGCTATGAAGTACGCTGCTGGCAGTCCACTAGATCGAATACCACGTATCCGTAGAGCGAACGGTATTACCTCCTCCTTACCTTCAACTATTTGAAGCCTAGCCAACTTCAATGAAACATCTATCGACATGCGAGACCTAACCCTCTACACTTCCTCGCGCCAACGCTTAAAGAGATGATTTATCTTGAGATACTATGATCTTAAGCATCTTCAACGAACACGCCTACGTATCAACATCCACGCCATGCAGATCATCGACGCTGACGCTACTATTAGAAGCAAACCTGTTCTCAAATCGATGCTGCTCGAGCTTCTGAAGATCGTGTTCGTTCCCGATCTAGTACTACGATGAATGCAACTGAGTGACGTAGATATGCTACGAAGAATTGCGGTAGATGTTAGGCTCAACCCTGTCGTGCTCACGGACCGCGATGCACTCTTGCTAAGGGTTCTCGTAACACACGAATGCGTAGCACGAATTCCTAGACCCCATTGCTCTAATTCACTCGTAACCCTACGCACCAATTCATTGACATCTGTATTCTTTTCATACCTCTTTATTACGAAGATCTGCAGAGCATCTATAGTCTTACTAAGGTTCCTGAATTCCTCAACAATAGTTTTGTTGACAGTAATGCTACTAGTCGTGCTCTCAACAACGAAAGGATACACTATCCATGAATACGCCAACAGATCAAGCGAAATCCATCCATATGGATACACATAGCTAAGAACGAATGCGTGAGGACCACATCCATAGAACCTATAAGTCGTGTTCTCTATGGGTATCGATATGTTTAAACCGTTGATTACTACATAGCCGTGCACCATAATCGCAGGCACTTTCATGCTCCATAACAGAGCTAGCAAAAGCCTAGACATATCATCGCAGTCACCACTCCTATTCTCGAGAACCTCCTCGAGAGTCTTTGGATACGGTGAAGGACTGTAACGAATGTATCCAGATAAATAGATGAACTGGGCAGCTTTAACAACACGTCCAAGTAGTGGAAGTTCGTCTAAGTCGTATCCCTCCCTTGCTAACCACTCCCTGAAATCACGTAGAAGTATTCGGGATACATTCGTGGGAACGGTACCTACGTACTTCGATAATTTCTTCATTACATCCGGCGGTACTTCCTTAGGGCCTTTAATCGATGCGGGATTCCGAAGAGATGATGCTACGAGTCGCTGCGTCAATGCTTGATCTACTCCACAAACTTCTACCACAAGCACTATGTATGCTTCAACAACGCTTCCAGGAGATACGTTGAAGGCAAAGCATTTTTGCTGTTCATCAAACCATACACCATGCGTATCAATGGTGTAGACTCGTTGTGATATGCTTCCTAGAGTCAGGTTCTGTGGTGTCTCTAGACATAGTGTACCGTTGTAGGTAGAGTTCTTAACGAAGATAGCATTTATGAACACCAATCGTGTGCAATGGTCTTCTCCCTCAACAATGCTTAGATGAGGAATCAATAGCGTTAACACTATCATTAGTAGTACTAAGCTCGATAGGTACTTCATGTTCGGTACCTACGACCTATAGGTTTGCAGAGTATTTATCGTCCTCGATCGAGTGCAAAGGTGTCTTCGTTGTACGGAATACTAGTACTCACATCGTTGATTACCTTAGTAGCGTTAGTGGCATGGGGTAGGGTAGAGAGACATTGGGTAAGCTTAGCAATCCTAGCATTACTCATCGTAACTCGGTGCGTAACGCCTTACGAAGCACTACGATTCGTTGACTGGGATGTATTGGGTCTCATACTAGGAATGTCGATACTTACTGAACATCTAAAGCAATCCGGATTCGTAGATCTAGTAGCATCATTGATTAAGAAACGCATCTCCAATACTAGAACCCTAGCATTCGTACTAAGTTTATGCGCTGGCATCGTGAGTATAGCGCTGGAGAACGTATCCGTAGTCATTCTGTTCACGCCAATAGCTCTTACCATCTGCAAGACCGTGGGCGTAAATCCTGTACCCATAGTTATAGGAGTAGCTCTTGCCTCAAACCTCGCTGGGTCAGCAACGATGATAGGCGATCCACCAGCAATCATAACCGCTGGGTACCTCAACCTAGCCTTCGGAGATTTCATATGGTACCGCGGCAAACCATCGATGTTCTTCCTCACCTTAGCTTCCATGATCGCGTCATGCATGGTGCTCTCAATGCTTACCCCAAGAATCCGACTAAATGCAAGTAAAACTAGCAACGTTAACGTTGACCGTGCATACATAGCTGAAAGCTCGATCGCGTTATCGATAAAAATAACTTTGCTAAGCCTTCGACACTACCTAGGGATATCGCTAACGTTCAGCGCTATTGTTGCTCTGAGCTTCATCTCCATAGCAAGGCTTCTTCACAGAGATTTCGAGAGTATTAAGAAAGCATTCGTTAATGGCTTCGATTGGAAGACCATTGCTTTTCTCATAGGAGTCTTCGTTCTTTCGGGAGCTTTTGCAAAGCATGGATTAGCTCAGCAGACTGCGAATGCTATGCTGAGCCTAGTCCATAGGGATCTATTCATGCTTACGAGCCTCTTGGTATGGTTCTCAGTGCTGGTATCGGCGTTCATAGACAACGTTCCGTATATAACGACTATGTTGCCCGTGATCAAGGCGATAGCTCAGGAACTACATGTGGAGCCCATAACAATTGCTTGGGCAGTCCTCTTAGGAACTACTCTCGGTGGAAACCTTACATTCATAGGTGCTTCGGCAAACGTTGTTGCAGTTAGAAAACTTGAGGAAGAAGGGTATAAGATTACCTTCGTGGACTTCCTAAAGCTGAGTGCTCCCTTCAATACTGTTAGCGTTGGTTTGGGGTGGATACTCTACGAAGTTATTTGGGTGTTGCCCAGCTCTTTCTAACGAGTACCAGCATTAATGCTAGGGATGGAAGTGCTATTGCTAGCGCTGTTGCGGTTCGCGAAATCATTCCTAGGCTCGGCTCGTTGAACACATCTTCGAATACATTCGATACATAAGCTACTCCTATTAGTGCTGCTGATCCACCTGCAATGCTCTTGATCTCTCTCCTCATGGATTTGACCTCCTCCACCATACCGCGCTAGCGAGCATCGGCTACTTAAAAGCTTTTCGGTTTAGAGCTACTGCTCGATGCACCCAGCTTTCCTGAGCGTTTCTACCACTATGCTCTCGAACGTAGGTCCATCGATGTATCCTACGAGGAGTTCGCGTGGAACACCATCTATTATCACGGCAGTCGAGGGTAGGGTTTCTACACCGAGACTCATAGCTATCTCTGGATGTTTGTATGCATTCATTCGAACGAATGCTGCGTAGGAGCTGTACTTCCTACCTACCTCTACGAATATGGGATAGAACAGTTCGCAGTACGGACATACGGGAGAATACATTGCTAGGAAGACTACCCTACAGTTAGCGATTACTCTATTCAGCAACACTGGATCCACATCCATTCCAACTTCGTAACGCTCACGACAGCATCTCAACGCTTTCACGCTTCGTTCTGCAATTTCTTTAGCCATAGAATCTATTATCTTCTTCGCATTCTCATCCAGCTCCATACAACCACCGTCAAAGTTCTTGCGAACCCCGCTCAAAAGCTCTAAGCGTTAAGCAGAGAGGTTCTAGCTGGGCATCGAAGTGCTTAGAAAAGCACGACTTTTCCAACGATTAGATGGAGGAGTTGTACAGTGCTTAGTCTGTGAACGTAGATGCATACTCCCTCCTGGAGCTCGTGGTGCGTGCGGTAACTACCTTAACATCGATGGCACGCTCTTTCACGTAGGTTACGGAAAGCTTAGTGCGTACGAGAGTCGTCCCATAGAGATCAAACCACTGTTCCATTACTGGCCCAATAGCACAGCTCTAACGTTCTCGAACTGGGGATGCAATTTCTACTGTCCATGGTGTCAGAATTACCACATAAGCTTCCGAAAACCTCGAGATGAAGATCCCTATACTCCTCCAGAAGAACTCGTAGAGATGGCTAAAGTCTTCGGCGATGAAGGTCTCTGCGCAAGCTTTAACGAACCAGCAACGCAATTCGATTACCTAGTCGACGTCTTTACCCTAGGTAGAAAGCATGGACTCTACGGCTCAGTTGTAACGAATGGCTACTTCACAGAGAAAGCACTCGAGATACTGGTTGTGGAATGCGGCGTCGATGGGTGGAGCATCGATATCAAAGGATGTCCACAGATGAAAGTACTTCGAGGCGTAGATCACGAGAAGGTGTTTAGGAACGCTAAGAAGATCCTCGATCTTGGTGGACACGTAGAGATGGTGTTCCTAGTAGTTACGAATGCAAACGATTTCGACGAATGCGTAGAGTGGATAATAGATAAACATTTGCAGTACTTAGGTCCCGAAGTACCGCTCCATGTGAATAGGTACTACCCAGCAAATAGATGGTTCGAACCACCAACACCGATAGACAAGCTCTTCTCTATAGCTGAGAAAGCTCGTAGAGAAGGAATAGAGTATGTATACGTAGGCAACGTCCACATACCAGGAACAGAGGACACTAAATGCCCACGATGTGGAAAGACCTTGATCTCACGCTACGCTTACCGCGTTACGTACTTCAACCTAGACAAGGTTGGCGATACCTATCGCTGTCCACGATGTGGACACAGAGTACCGATACGTGGAACCTACGTCAAGCACAAATCATCGTTCTTACTATAAGCGTTGACTATCAGACTCGGCTGGAATCATCATGACTCAGCATAATCCTCGGGTCATCATCTACCTTCGACGAGATATCGAATCCCAGATAGCCTTTGGGTATCCTACGTAGAAAACTTTTATGATTACGAGCGTTGAAGGTCATTAGACCTCGTTGAGAAGAATTGTGTGGCGGGCCCGCGGGGATTTGAACCCCGGACCACCGGCTTAGAAGGCCGGCGCTCTATCCTGGCTGAGCTACGGGCCCAGCACCATTCCTCATCATTGTTGTAGGGGGTTATTATCGCTTGATCAACTTCGTCACTACTTCCTCTACAATTCTTTGTACATCGTTAGGGCCTATCTTGACGATTCCGGAGACATGATCGGGTTTGCCCCCTGCTCTGACCTCGACATACTTCTTCATTTCGTTGACTATAGTTCTCGCATCTACGAACTTTACTGCTTCTTTCCCTAGCGATAGCTCTATGAACGTTTCGTTCTCGCTCCTAGGCATGTACGCAACGATTAGAGCACGTGGTTCGATCTCGATGAGCTTCATTAATAGACTTCGCAGTAGTTCCTGGTCTGGAAGCTCATGTCTGTAGATAACGAGTCTTACCGGTCCCAGCAATGTGCTCTTAGACAAGAGATCTTCGATCAACTTCGTCATCGCTATGCTGCGATAGGTCTTAACAAGCTTTCTAAGATCCTCTAGCTCTCTAAGCACAACATCAACTCTTCTATCTACTTCCGTTGCTGATGCCCCTAGTTTTTGAGCTACGTTAACCAGCTTCTGTTCAATGCTATCGGTATACTCCTTGAGAGCTGTAGACGCTGTAAACTCGAACCTCACGATGCCGTCCGCTATCTTCTCAACGTTGATTATCTTCACAGCTCCTACCTCGCTCGTATTCCTTACATGGGTTCCGAAACACGCTTCGTAATCCCATCCAGGTATCTCAACAACACGGATTACTGGTGTCATGGGTACACCCCCTTGGTATAGCACGAATCCATAGAGTTCTTCAGCACGATTCCTTGGAAGTAGATGCACTTTTACGGGTAGTGCCTGCTCTATCACGTTGTTAACCAAAGCCTCTATCTTAGCGATTTCCTCCTTCGTAGGCAATCTGAAGTGCGTTACATCGAGACGTGCCTTCGTTTCTGTTTTCTCAGCACCGGCTTGCCATACATGCTCACCTAGAACTCTTCTCAATGCCCCTAGCAGAATGTGTGTAGCTGTATGGTGTTTCATTTTACGATACCTACAACTCCAATCGATTTCTCCAACGACCTCGGTCCCTTCCTCTACCTTGACAGGTCTTTCGAGGATATGCACAATTACATCGCCAACCTTCTGCGTATCTACAACACGATAGGTCTCCGAACCAATGCGTAGAGTTCCTCGATCACCAAGCTGACCACCTCCTTCCGGATAGAACGCGGTTTGATCAAGCACTACATACCTATCGAGTACGCCTAGAATGCTGGCACGGAACGTTCTTAGGTATGGATCCTCGTGGAAGAGTCTTCGCGTTGCTGGGAACCTCGATGCCCACGAAGCGATGTCTTTAGGAAGCTTCTCTTTCTCGAATTCTCTAACTTGTTGAGGCTTACTATGTCTAGAGGCCACGATCGAGTAGAAATTCGATGGAACCTCTATCGATACACCAAACCTCTTCTCTAAGTACTCTTTCAAGAGGTCTGGCGGTACACCTTGAGAATCGTACAACGTTATCAACTCTTCTAACGAAGGCTTCTTCTTAACGAATTTCGGAGCTATCGTAGTGATTCGTTTCAGGACCTCGCGGTACTTATCCTCTTCAATCCTAAGAACTTCCTCTATGTAGTTCCACATTCTCGTCATCCGCGGATAGAGATCGCTCCAATAATCTACCTGCATTTTCACGAGCTCTAGAAGCGGAACATCTACACCTAAACGGCTCAGCTTCCTCAACGCTCTTCTGATGACTAACCTAGCTAGGTATCCCTCACCGCTATTCGAAGGAACGATACCATCGCTCAACATCAACGCAATCGTTTTGCTGAAGTCGAGTAGCGCAAAGACGTCTATAGCTTTCGTAAGCTGCTCACGAACTTCCCTCGCATCGATTCCAAGCCTACGAGCTACTTCCTCAGCAACTATCTCTACATCGATGCTACGGCTTCTCGACGCAATCCGTACCGCTTCGTATAGCACATCATCGCTAGGAGGAACGACGTTCATGATCTTGAAGAACTTTGGCACTAGTTCTCCGTACACAGCGTGGAACGCCGTAGGAGTACGTTGAGATAACCAAGCAATTCTCTCGATACCGTACCCAGTATCAACGATCTTCAGATCCATCTCTTCGTACCTACCATCAACGCTCCTAAACATCATGAATACTAGCGTAGCAACTTCTAGTCCTCCCACGGATACCTCGAAACATGGACCAGCATTACCACCTCCTTCCCACCACGATTCCTTGAACCTAAGTTCTTCGGGTGGTACCCCTATCTCTTCAACGAAGAACTTGTACGCATACTCAACGGTCTCGTTCGTCCAGTAAACGAATTTATTTGGATAGTTGAAAGCGTGGTGCCCGCCCATGATGAAGTTCGTTAGGTGTCTACCGAATGTAAGACCCACGTTATCGATATCCTCGAGCCTTATACATGGCTGAGCAATCACTAACGGATTTGCTGGAGGAGGAACTAGACCCGATGTAACGTGAGGCTGAAACACTACTATGCTCGCTATCGTTAGGTACAGATCTTCACGCCATCGAGCAACCACAGGTCTAGGCTCTACGATCGCGTGTCCATGCCTTTCAAAGAACCTCAGGAATCGCTCTCGAACTTCTCGATAGCTAAGCCTCTTCGTCTTGATATCGAAGAACGTATACTCTTCGCATGGAGAATCTCCACAAGTATCGACATCCTTTAGAGTCCAGAAGAACGCGTTACACGATCTACATCTCTTCCTTACGTAGCCTAGATCTTCGAAAAGCTTAACGCGAAAGATATTCTCATCTACCTTCACGTGATCACCCTTAGAGAAACAAAACCTCGATGATATATAAAATTCTTAAGTGTTGCGTCGACGAAGGTTATCCGAATAGTGCTGCTAGTCCTTCTGCTAGTTGTTCTTCTGATACACCTTCCTTCTTCTCTTCCTCTTCTTTCTTCTCTTCAGCAGGAGCTTGAGCAGCTTGCTGAGCTGGAGCGGGTCCTGCAGCTACGACGGCTGGAGCTACAGCTGGAGCCACGGTTGCGCTCTTAATTACTTCGTCGATGTTTATCTCCTTCACTGCGGCTACGAGTGCTTTGAGCCTCACATCGTCTACGGCTATGCCAGCTGCTTCGAGTACCTTACGAACGTTCTCTTCCGAGATTTCTTTCTTAGCTGCATGGAGTAGTAATACGGCGTAGACGTACTCCATCAACCTCACCCTTGGCTCCGCAACGCAGTTCTGCAACAAACCTCCTAAAAACCTTGATGATCTCTTCAAGGCATTGCTTCGGCAAGGATCCCAAGTCGTTCCCTAACGTACTTAGCGAATCTTCTAGCGGCTAGATTCCCTCTAAAGGCATCCACGATCAGCAAGCGCGGACGTGCCTCATCTACGTAGTGAAGCACATCCTCGAAATCTGCATGATCACTCAGCGCAACGATCCATACATTGCTCGATATCTGCTTAACTGGTCTATTGAAGAGCCATCCACTCAAAACTATGTGCGTCCCCCGACGCTTAGCACTATCCCTAAACTTCGCATAGTGCTCGAACTTCACATACCACGAGAACTTCTTGAGTTCCTCTGCTTCCGGTGTTCCATCTAGGTACAGATCCTCGATTTCGAAGCCATACTTCCTAAGCTTGTTAGCTATCAACCAGTGCTTCGTCGATGCAATGAAAGGCGCGTCGAGACCGTGCCTACGAAGTATCATCATTGCTTCGCATGCCTTACCAAAGTATGCATAGATCGTTACCGGTCCTTGCATAAGTAGATTCTGCACAAGTTTCGCGAACTGCTCCTCGATCTCGTCTTCGCTAGGTCTTCGATGGGAAGGATCTCCGTAGGTTGCATCAACCACTAGGATGTCTACATCCTTGAGTATGGGGGTCTTGGTACCAGCATGCTTGAAATCTCCAGTGTAGGCATAGATACCTTCATCTGTTTCGAAAACTACCTGCGCTGATCCGGGAATGTGTTCTGCATAGACAAGTCTAATCCTAGCACTTCCAATGTCTAGCTGTTCACCGTAGTTCAAAGACCGTTTCTTGATGCGTGGCATCGTGTAGCCAAGACATTCAAGAAGATCGAAAGTTATGGGAGTCGCGATGATGTACCTACACCTAGCTATACTTCGATCGATATCGAGGATATGATCGTAATGAATGTGTGTAACGATTCTGTACCTACATAGATTGCTATGTCCGTCTACGCAAACGATATCGCTAAACACTATCGCGCCTCTAGAATCTACGTAGGCTTTCCGAACGACTTTCTCCATTCTCGACAACCGTGTCTAGCACATAGCTCTATTCCCGTTGAAATATTCAGTGTTTCGCCTCATCGCACAGTACTAGATGATTTCCTCGACCGCTCCGTACTCACCAGAGTACTCATCTCCAGGATCTGGATCGTGCCAAGATATAGGAGGATTACCGTAGCGTATCACTGGTTTCTTTAGCTTCGTCAGCATAACGACACGACTCGGCTTGCTTTCGGAAGCAATGTTGTAGCTTAGAGCCTTAGCAAGTTCTTCAGCTACCTTCCTAACCTCGGCATGACTAGGCATATCGCTTCTCTTGAGTCTCTCTATCGATCCTCCTATATGCATGTAGGCCTTGACTTCGATGTACGTAGGTTCGGCGCGGCTCAACAGCTTTGTCCAGAACTCAATTGCTTCTCTATGCATGTTGAAGCTCTTAACGATGGTTATCCTGACAACCGTTGGACACGTAAAGCTTGGTAAGATCTCGAAAGTTTCTAGCGTTCTTCTCCATAGCGTGGGTGCTATCGGATTGTTAAACCTTAGATACGATTCGTAGCTAAACGCTTCGATCGATACGTAGAGCTGCGTCGGTTCAGTAGATAGATTCGCAAGGACTTCGGGTCTTACACCTCGAGTTACGAGGAACGTTGTCAAACCTCTCTTATGGAACTCCTCGATTAGATCCCCGAGCAAGGGGTAGAGAGTGGCTTCTCCCGTCAAGCTTATCGCTACGTGTTTAGGGTTCAACGCTTCTTCAAACATCCTTCTATCAACTCCGGGATACATCTTGTAGCCGCTCACGGTTCTACGATGTTCTTTGATAGCCATCTCCACGATGTACCTAGGATCGTCAACGCTGGGAAGCGTTACCTCATCCCAGCGATCGCGATCGCTCGGTCTATACCTCCAACAGTGCAGACACCTATTCCAACACCAGAGTACGGAGGGAGAGAACTGTATGCATCGATGCGTTTCGATACCGTAGAACTTAGCTTTGTAGCAGAAGTGTTTCTCGGTCAATGCTTTGTGAACCCAGTAACACTTCTTGACGGCGCTATGACCACCTATCACATGGTACTTCTGCTTCCTTAGGTACTCCATCGCGATTCTCGTAGGCGTAGGTCGAACAGCATCCATGGATTGCATCGTCACGATCAGCACTCCTAGCAATACTCTAGCTAACACAACTTAATAGTTTCCCAACACAACGCGAATCTGATTGGAAGAGCTCGTACAGGCGTGGCGAGATGAAGGCTGTGGTCGTATTCCACGGTGATTGCGATGGTGTTATATCGGCGGGACTCTACATAAGACGTTTCCTAGCCGATTACTATCCAAAGAATCTCGTTCTACGCTTTACCCAGCCATGGAGAGCTGCAAAAGATGTTGAATCCGCTACGAAGAGCGTGGAAAGCGAAGGCGTTGATCATCTGGTGATACTAGACGTAGCGCTGAATCCAGAGCTCGTAAACGTACTTCGAGAGATTGCACGCAGCGGCACTAGGATAACAATCATCGATCACCACATATCGTCGCAGAACCTCGTTGAAGAAGTGAAGCAATTCGCTCGCGTTGCATGGATCCCAACGGTCTCAACTCCTGCAGTGCTCGTCGAGACCATGATCAAGAACCTTAATAAGTACGAAGAGCTTCTCGTAAACGTTGCAAACGTATGCGAAGGTAGCGAAACAAACGATGAGACGGTCAAAGGTATTGCAGACTGCATTAAGCTAGCTCTAGCCATAGATCCTACCGATACCACAACGTTCTGCGAAGCCGTGAAGAGCATTGTTGAAGGCAAAGAATTCTGGAGATCGCCCGAATTCGAAGCCAAGTACCGCAGAGGTAAAGTACTGTTGAACATGCTCGTCAACACGATTGCTCGTCGCGCTCGAGAAGTCTGTGGATGGGTAATAGTGAGCTTTACACATGCTCAATCCTTAGCATACGCTGGTTTGTTTGGAATAGCATCTTCTGAGTACACGAAGAGGCATCGAAAACCGTTGATACTGATACGAGGTGAGGAAGGAAAGATCGTAGTAACGGTGAGATCCCCCGAAGGCAAGGCTCTCGAGCTATGCGAATACATCTCGCGTACCCTCAACGCTCCGTTCTATGGAGGTCATAGAGAAGCGGCATCGTTGACCATATACGGCGAAGAGGATGTAGATAACATAGCTAGGAAGCTAGAAGAAGTTGTAAGATCTTTCGAGAGGTGCTGAACCATCGTATGCATAGACATCGAGCGTAAGGATTGCGTAGAGCTCGCGAAGAAGCTCAACGAAGTTCGAAAGAGTATGGTGGTGATCCTAGTAGGTGACATGAGTATCGAATACTATGGACGTGCAGCCTCCTACGCAGCTGAAGCTCCAAGGCTACTGATCACAAAACCCGATGGAACACTCCTAGTACATGAAGCTAGCAAACGAGAACCCTTGAATTGGCAACCACCGGGATCGACAATAATATTCGAATGCATTGAACATACTCTGAGAGTGCGATCCATACGCACTTCTCCACGAGAAGAGGTATTGATAGAAATCCCTAGAGTATACCTCGTAACCGCATGCAAACTCTCAACAACGAAGCTCGTAGTGGTTGGTACCGAGAAGGATATAGCTAACGTTCTCGCTTCGAATCCTCACGCAATAGATCCCAACGCAGAGCTCGTTGGTCGCGAAGTTTCAACTCCTTACGGAAAGATCGACGTCTTGCTCAAGCGAAGCGATGGAACGCTCATAGTTGTCGAGGTAAAGAATGAGCGAGCTGGTATACAGGCGGTTTCGCAATTGAAACGGTACGTGGATTACTATCGTTCGCAGGGGTATCGAGTTGAAGGAGTACTCGTAGCTCCTTCGATATCTGAAGAAGCTAAATCGCTTCTGTTGAAGGAGGGCTTTCGTTTCGTCGATAGCAAGACTCTTACATATCGTTCGAGACCTACACTCGAAACATTCTTTAAGAAGTAGAAACGATTCGTAGAGGGCTAGGTATGGAGTTCCTACCCGAGTTCTTGAAGCAGTACGTAGTTGTTAGAGAGTTCAACGTTGAAAGGGATGGGAAGTGCATCAGTATCTTGTTCGCGTTCTCAGAGCATGCATGCGATGAGTATGGGAGAGTTCATGGAGGTTGTCTAGCTGCTCTAACGACTTCGCTCGCCGAGTATCTATCGCGTAAACACATTGAGAGCGATGAGTACATAATAGTGCTTAGCACTAGCATTTCATTCGTAAAGCAGCTATCGTGCCTGGAAGAGGCATCTCTAAGAACATGCATTCATCGAGTTGGTCGAGTTGCCGTAGCGGAAAGCATTGTCGAGGATCGTGACGGCGTTCCCGCATGCCGTGCATACACCTCGTTCGTAATCGAAGAGCGTTGATAACACCGTCCCTTAATACAGAACGCTGGGTGCATAAACGTGCGAATCCTTGCCGTAAGCGATATCCACGGTGCACTAGACCGTTTCCGTGAGATATACCTACGCGTTAGGAAAGATATCGAGCTCGTACTGTTTGCCGGGGACATCGCTCCATACCGAGGCATTTACCAGACATCGAAGCTCCTAGACGAACTCGATACATTCATCGACGTACCCTTGCTATGCGTACCTGGAAACATGGATCCGCCCGAACACTACGAGAAACCTCGTGAGAAAGTTATCAATATCCACGGCAAAGCGATTGCCATCAACAATCTTGTAGTGATTGGCGTAGGAGGTTCGCCACCAACACCTTTCGGAACCGTTTTCGAGCTCGAGGAGAAAGCTATCGAAGAGCTATTGTCTGGTGCAGCTGCAAATGTTGCGAGCTTCGATAACGCCATAGTGCTAAGCCACAGTCCACCCTACGCTACGAAGTGCGATATCGTCTATATGGGTCAACACGTAGGATCTAAAACCATTCGTAGATTCATAGAAGAACGAAAGCCATTGCTATGTGTATGCGGACATATCCATGAATCTAGAGCTGTAGACAGAATAGATCGTACAGTGATAGTCAATCCGGGACCCTGCATGAAAGGTTTCTACGCTTTGATAGATGTAGATAAAGAGGGTGTTAATGTAGAGCTCCTCAAGCTCTAGCAATTTGTTCAACGAGGTTCTTAATGACTTCTTTATCTATTTCGAATCCAAGCGATGAAAGGAATTCCACGAATTCTTCCATCATCGTTATCGAAGCTAGTGTACCACCTTCCTCGCCTAGTTCAAGAAGAGCATCCTTCAATACGTAAAGCGTTGCATCTCCTAGCGCGGAGGAGATGTAGATTCTTGGAACGCCGTGCATTCCCTCGAGTATCTCTGTTATGATGCAAGCAATGCAGGGATCTAGAACATGTATGTCTGGGGGTACATCTCGCGGTAGCGATGATATGCTACGTTCAACGTCTGTACATCTTGCGCACCTAAAGTATATCTCCTGATACTTTTCAAGCACTAGATTTACGAGATCGCTCCACTTAATCACGATTCTTCACCACGTTTGAAAGGTTTAGCTCGTGGATCTTTTAGATACGATTCTAGTTCGAGCGTTCCAAGCACCTTATCTATCTCGTGCTTGGTGAGCCCGTAGTAGAACTCTATGAATTTGTACGCGATTTCTCTTAGTACGTCCATGACCTTGGACTTGCGCGCGCCAAGTATATTCGCAACGAGATCCCAAGGCAGTCCCTGAAGAACCTTAAGTATCAATACACGTTCCTCGAACTCGCTTAGCTTAGGTCTACACTCGGGTTCTGATAGCCAGTAATGTTTGGCGAGCTTGTGCATTACATCCGTACAGGATTCGTACGTCATGTATCCTTCGTAGTAGCTCAACAATCTATCGAGTTGAACTTTAGTTAGGTTAGGTGGACGTATACGGCATTCACGTTCTTCGACTCGATAAACGGTGTTGAGGAGTTGCTGCGCTATCCCTACCTCGAGATCTCGATACGTATCGTGTAGGCTCTCCAGCACCTTCTCACGAAATTCCCTGTTTATCGCCTCCACGATCAGTTTCCAACGCTCATCAAGAGGCTTTATTACGAGAACCGTGTACTCAGCGCTTACCGGGTTCCTATCTGGAGATATGTGTACAGGTACATACCCGTTCTTGATCCAGAATCTAAGTAGTTCCTCTGTAGCACCAAATCCGCTACCAACCCAATGATATCCGCGTTCACGAGCTTCTTCCTCAACCTTGCTAAGCATGTAGGAGCCGATACCTCTACCCTGTACAGCTGGATGAACTGCTATCCTAACGATTCTCCATCCAACACCGTTACCGATATCTCTTAGCCGTGCATGCTTTAGAAGTCTATCCGGAATGATGTTTCCGGGAATCTTTCCTCCACGAAGCAACGAATCAAGGTACTCGAAAGGTATAGGACCTTCCTCAGCGAGCTGAACCGCTGCAACGATTTTTCCGCTTGGTAACCTCAAGGCTCTTATGCTATGGTGTGGAGCGTCCGCCATCATGCCGAGATCGTCCGGCTCGTTTCTATAGTGAGCGAGTACGTATATTCCGAAGAGGCTTCGCAACAACTTCTCGTTCTCTTTCGTGAACAAGGTTTCTGGATCTAGCTTTAGGTACTCGAACCTCTGCTCCTTGATGTACGCCAAGTCTTGCTCGTCAAGTTCGTCGGGTTCTGCATCCAATAACAGGACTCTGAACTGCCATCTCTCCACGGGATCATCCTTACCGTACCGTATAGGTTCCTCCATTTCGTATATGTACAGCTCTGTATTCGGATCTTCGCGTATCCTCTTCATGAACCTTACCGAGAACCCTCTACCCGCACCTTCGTATCCATGTATCGTCGTAGCGAATACGGTACGACGATAACTTCTCCAGATCTTATGTAGCAACGGAACAGCGATACCAGCAGCCTCGTCAACGACCGCAATGTCTACACCGAGATGAGGAACTGCTGCAGGTTCCCAGTACTCTATGCTGAATTTACTTCCACGAATCTCGAGTATCTTGTCTTCGCGTTTGATAACGTTGTACTTGATTCCGAGAACATCTAGTGCTCTGATAGCCATGTTCATCAATGGCTGAACGTTGGTTAGCGAAGGTGCTGTAACCGCTATCCGCACCTTGGGTTTACTCTTAGAGAGCTCCATTATTATTCCTGCCAACGCTATTCCTATAGCACACGACTTGCCCCTACCTCTATCAGCTATGAGTATTACGCTCATGCGTTTCTTCTGCGGTTTCCTAAGGAGATTCTCCATGAGTTTGAGTGCGTTTACCTGATCCTGCGTGAGAGCTAGTTTATAGAGTTCCACGGGGAACGTCATTTCGTTGGGTAGCTCAATGCCCGTCTTCATATGCTTGACAGCCTTAACGCTTCCTAGCTTGATTGCTTGATCGTTATCGACATCGTAGATGAAGACTCCTTCACAATCCAACGTTATCTCCTTGAACCACCTAACAAAGACTTTCCTAGGCTCTGGATGCTGTGGAACTGCTAACGACATCTGGAACAAGTTCTTCCTGTTGTGCCAATCATGCCAGTTCGGTACTAAGAGAATCACTATACCTCCTCCTTCAACTATCCCTATTAGTCGACCTATATCGTTGGGCTTCAAACTATTTATTAGATCCATCACCAACGCTTGATACGTTGTACCGAGGTATCGTTCGCTCGCTTCGTAGACTGCTATCTCTAGCTTAGCGCCTATTTTCCTACGCTTGATATATCTCTTGACTAACCTCTTCGTAATACGTTCTCTTAGAAGCGCATCATCGAATTCGTCGTGATATACGTACAACATGTTGGGACCTTCACGATCCTTGAACATCTTCTTCCAGAACCTTACAAACGTTATGAGTATGTCAGCGCATAGGATTGCCATCCTACGATGATTGTCGCCCGCGAGTATGAGTAGCAACCTATGTCTATTCTTTGCAGCTTTAGCAAGTTCACCGAAGAACACAGACTTAAAATCGTTGTAGTTCTTTGTCATGCTAGCCGCGATCTCGTCCTTGCTGATCTTGATCTTGGTAGCGCTACCCACGGTCTACACCCCGTACAAAGAAAATTATGTAGAAACCATTACGACCGAAAAATCATGAAGACTACATGTAGAGTATTCTCTTCGCGAGTTCTTCCTTTATCTGCTCGTAGCGCTTCAATCTATCCTTCGTTAGGCTAGGTTTAACGACCTCCATAGCTTTCATGAAGTGTCTCCATGCTACGGGTTTGGGTCTTGGTACGCCTTCCTCTCTAAGGCTTAGCATAACTGCTTCCCTTACCAACGCTTCGAGATCCGCACCCGTGTATCCCTCAGTTATCTGTGCAAGCTTTACGAGATCCACGTCGTCTGCTAGAGGTACCTTACGCGTGTGTATCTTCAGAATCTCGTACCTCGCCTTGAGGTCGGGTGGCGGTACGTAGATCAATCTATCGAATCTACCGGGTCTGAGTAGTGCTGGATCGATTAGGTCTGGACGGTTCGTAGCGCCTATGACTACTATTCCTCTCAGAGGTTCGATACCGTCCATCTCTGTGAGCAGCTGATTAACGATGCGATCAGTGACTCCCGAAGTATCGTGGTGTAGTCCTCGTGCTGGAGCGATAGAGTCTATCTCGTCGAAGAATATGACTGCTGGAGCTACTTGCCTAGCACGCCGGAATATCTCCCTGATAGCACGCTCGGATTCACCAACCCACTTGCTAAGGATCTCCGGACCTTTTACTGCAATGAAGTTCGCTCCGCTTTCGGTGGCGACAGCCTTGGCTAGCAATGTCTTTCCACAACCTGGAGGACCGTAGAGTAGAATACCCTTAGGCGGTCTGATACCCATTTGTTCGAATATGTGTGGATACTTGAGAGGCCATTCAACGGCTTCCCTAAGCTGCTGCTTTACGTCTTCGAGTCCGCCTATGTCATCCCACCTAACTTCCGGTACTTCGATGAGAACCTCCCTCATTAGCGAAGGTGGTACGACCCTCATCGCAGCTAGGAAGTCGCTCATCGTAACCTTGAGCTTCTCCAGTAGTTCTGGTGGTATCGGTTTGTTGAGGTCTATTGCATGCTCTTTTCTGAACCTTCGAAGAGCATTCATAGCGGCTTCCTTGACGAGCGCTGCAAGATCTGCTCCGGTATAGCCGTGAGTCATTTCGGCAAGTTTATCGAGATCGACATCCTCTGCCAACGGAACGTTTCTGGTATGCACTTGCAGAATTTCTTTCCTAGCACGTTTATCGGGTGGAGGTACCTCGATCTCGCGATCGAATCTACCGGGTCTACGGAGCGCTGGATCTAGTGCGTCTGGTCTATTCGTTGCTCCTATAACTATGACCCTACCCCTCTCCTGCAATCCATCCATCAACGTCAAGAGCTGGGCAACTACTCTCTTCTCAACTTCTCCAACGACTTCCTCTCTCTTCGGAGCGATAGCATCTATCTCATCGATGAATATTATCGCTGGCGCATTCTTCTTAGCTTCCTCGAAGATCTGCCTCAATCTCTGCTCGGACTCTCCGTAGTACTTCGACATGATTTCGGGTCCGTTTATCGCTATGAAGTAGGCACCAACTTCGTTAGCTAATGCTTTGGCTAGCAATGTCTTTCCACAACCTGGAGGACCGTAGAGTAGAATGCCTTTGGGAGGCTCTATACCAAGTCTTTCGAAGAGCTTGGGCTGCTTCATAGGTAGCTCAACGATTTCGCGAATGCGTTCCTTAACCTCTTCCAGATCTCCTATGTCTTCCCACGTCACTCTCGGGATACCTATCGCTGGTTCACGCGCTGGCTCAGTTCTAACCTCGACATCTGTTTCGTCGGTTATGTAGACTGCTTGGCTAGGAACGGTGCTTATGACTCTTAAACGAAGTTGGTACCCGAAGTACTGCGGGATAACGATTATCTCGCCGCGCATAACGGGCTTGTGGAGAAGCTCTCTCTTAATGAACTTGGCGAGGTACCTAGCGTAATCCTCAATAAGCCTCTCCTCGATCGGTGCTAAAACGACTCGCTGAGCTGGTGCAACGTTTGCTTTCCTAACGGTTACTATATCGCCTACGCTAACACCCAGTATCTGTCTCGCAAGCCCATCGATTCTAATGATTTCGAAATCTTCATCCTCTGGATAAGCAGGCCAAGCTTGAAGAACTGTTGCTCCCTTTGGACCACGAACCTCTATGTAGTCACCAACATCTATGCCTAGAATCTTGAACACCTTCCTAGGTATCCTAGCAATCTTCTTACCAACATCACGTTGCTTAGCAGACTCAACACGAAGCTTAACCTCTCGCTCACTCATGCTACACACCCATACATAGCCACAGAGCTAACCACTTCCGGAGATTAATACCTTTGGTCTTAGACTCTTCGAGAACCACGGCTGCGATCTATGAAGAGTCGAGAAGAACATGGTGCCGCGGCCGGGATTTGAACCCGGGTCTCCCGCACCCACGCAGGGTGTCACGGGCTCGAGAGGCCCGCATACTTGACCGGGCTATACTACCGCGGCACCTCCATAGGGAGGCTATGGCTATGGTGCGCTTATAAGCGTTGATGGCACTAGGGCCGAAGGGTACGTTTGAGCAGTGTTCTGCGCGATTTAGCGATTCAACGAATGCGATGGCTCTTCAGGCTAGGAGTAGAAGCTGTTAGGCAAGGAGACATCGATCTCGCTCGTAGGTATGGAGAACTCATACGCAGAATATCGATGAGGGTACGGGTACGGATTCCAAAATCTATAAAACGCTGGATCTGCAAGAATTGCCACGTAATTATGGTTCCTGGCCTCAATGCTAGGGTTCGAACTAGACGAGAAGGAAAGACTCTTAGGCTCGTTACTACGTGTCTTACGTGCGGGTACATACATAGGTACGAGTTCGTGGTGCATAGAGGTGGATTGGAGAAGCATCGTGAAGCAGTTGAAGAAGATAAAGGTGGCGCAATCGAGAGCCGACGTAAACATAGGTAAGAAAGGTATCCATCCTGGTCTCGTTGAGGAAGTACGTAGAAGACTCGAAGAGGAGGGTGCCATCAAGATCCGTATACTGAAGAACGCGCGAAACATTGTATCCGAGGACGATATCCGTAAGCTAGCCGAAGAGGTTGGCGCACTTATCGTCGATAGCCGTGGATACACGTACGTTCTCGTGAAGAAGGGTGTAAAGAGGATTAAAATTGATAAGCTTAGACAAGGAGGGGAGTCGAGGCGGTAGATAATGGTCACGGTACGAGACGTTCCAGCAGACATATTCATAGAGCGTCTAGCCCGTTATCTAAAGGAACACGTACCATCTGTTAAACCCCCCACATGGGCACTCTTCGTCAAGACCGGTCCTCACAAAGAACGCGTACCAGATAATCCGGATTGGTGGTACTACAGAGCTGCTAGCATCCTTAGGAAGCTTTACCTTGCTGAAGGACCCATAGGTATCGAAACCTTCAGAGTTATCTACGGAGGTCTACAACGTAGAGGAGTAGCACCACCACATTTCAGAAAGTGTGGTGGTTCTCACATCAGGAAGATTCTACAGCAGCTCGAGCAAGCAGGACTTGTAGCGAAAACCAAGGAGGGTCGCGTTATCACGCCACAGGGAAGAGCTTTACTCGATAGAATCGCTTGGGAAATCTTCCAAGAGCTTGTTAAGCAGCGACCCGAGCTCGCAAAGTACGGGCCTCCATCGATTAGAAAACTCGTAGAAGCTACGAGGTGAAGGACATGACTTTAAGCGATGAAGAGCTTGCCGCTATTCTTGAACGCCAATATCAAGAACTACTTCGCAAGAAGCAAGAACTTGAACGTCGTAGGATTCAACAAGCCATCGAGGAAGCCCGTAGACAAGAGATGCTCCGTACCATCCTAACTCCGGAAGCAAGGGAAAGACTCTCAAACATCAAGCTAGTTAGACCGGATATCGCAAGACTCGTCGAAGATCACCTCATAACGCTAGCGTTGCAAGGTAGGATCACGCGCCCCATAACCGACGAAGAACTGAAAGAAATTTTAGCTGAAGTGTATGAGCGAACGCGAAGGGAAATCAGGATCAGCATCAAGGAGAAGAGGTGAACTTCGATGGCTCACCACAAACCATTAGCTAAGAAACTCCGGCTCATAAACCGCGAAAAGTCGAACCAGCCAATACCTCTATGGGTTGTTGTAAAGACTAGGTTCAAGGTTAGGTGGAGACCCAGGTTAAGACATTGGAGAAGAAGTAAGCTAGAAGACGTGTAAGGTGAGATGCATGCCTAAAGAGAAGACCGAGGGCATATACATCCTCTCGCTTAGAAGAGTGTACTGGGCAGGAAGTCGACGCGATCGAGGTAAGAGAGCTGTCAAGTATATTCGTAGATTCCTAGAGCGTCATCTAGGAGGAAAGGTGATTCTAGATCCATTGATAAGCGTGTATATATACAAGAGAAAGATCGAGAAGCCGCCAAGATGGATCGCTATCAAGTTCCAGAAGATCGACGAAGGTGTATACAAAGCTTCTTTAGCAATACCAGTACGTCGATAAACACGGTGTATCTCGAGTGTCGATACCTATCGAAAAGATGGACATACGTGGAAACCCAAATATAGGTATATACATATTTACTAACGATCGCATTACGATAGTACCACCGCTACTCGAAGAGAAAGAGCTTTCTATCATTCGCACGGTTCTTAAAACTAAAATCATAATCACAACGATAGGCGGCATGAATCTCGTAGGGATCCTTGTAGCAGGGAATAACAAGGGGCTTCTACTACCGAACTTCGTTAGAGATCACGAGTACGAGATCATAAAAAGAGAGTTCGAAGGCAACGTAGCCATAGTTAAAAGTAGATATACAGCGCTCGGAAATATTTGCCTCGTAAACGATAGGGCAGCACTCGTTCATCCCGAAGCCTATCCCGAGGTTCGCGACATAGTTAAGGATGTTCTAGAAGTCGAGACCGTTGAGAAGGGTACCATAGCCAACATACCAACCGTAGGATCGGCAGCGTACGTAAATAACCGTGGCGGTTTGGTGCATCCAGATGCAGACGAAGCAGAAATTAGCTATCTTTCGCAACTTTTTGGAGTTCCGATAGATATCGGTACGGTCAACTTCGGTATAGGGTTTATAAGGTCTGGTCTCGTTGCTAACAGCTTCGGAATAATCGTAGGGTCTCGAACAACGGGCCCCGAAATGATGCGTATCATGCAAGTGTTCGGGGGTAGATAACCTTGTCGGAGGTAAAGATATTTCGGATCTACGGATACATGCTCATAGGTACAAGCACAGCACCAGAGTGGAGAAAGTTCGTCAAGGAGATTCGAGCACTAAAGCTAAGCGATGCACTTGAGAAGCTGTACTCTGAACTTGGCAGCAAGCACAAGGTTAAGCGAGCTAACATCAAGATACTCAAGGTTGAGGAGATAAGCCCTGAGCAAGCTTTGGATAAGTATGTCAAGGAGCTTTCGCAGCTAACTAAGATGGTGGTAGAATGAGTGGAGAGCAACTCGATAGAGCGAAGATCGAGAACATAATTCGTCAATTAGCTTCTCAACTGAATGAACTTCAAACATATATCGAGGTTGCTCAAAGCCGTGTTGCAATGATAAGGCAGGAGATCGAGGAGCTAAGACTTTCGTACGAAACTATTTCTAAGATTAACGAGCGTAAGGAGCGCAACGTCATCGTAGCTCTCGATCGAAGAGGATACGCTTTCGTTAGAGCTGAACTACGAGATGTAGACAAGGTTCTAATCACACTTGCACGGGAATACGTGGTAGCGGTACCACCCAACAAAGCTCTGGAGATACTCATGAATCGAAACAAGGATCTGAGCACAGCGCTTAGGGAAGCAGAAGCCGAGCTGAAGAAGCTCCTCGACCTACATGCACAGATACGACAAAAGTTAGAAGAATACGTAGCGCTTCTCGAACAGAGTAGTACTGGTCAAGCACCTGGATCAGCACACTGAAGCTCGATCTATCGGGGAACGTACGTGTTCCGTACTCTGAAAGATCTTTTTCGTAGTTTCGTAAACAAGGTTGCGGAGAGCATCAAGTATAAACAGCTTTCCGAAGACGTACTGAATAAGGTTCTGGACGAATTCATGCTCAAACTCATCGAAGCAGACGTAGCTTACGATGTTGCTGAAGCACTGTGTACAAAGATTAAGGACGTTCTAACCAACGCCAAGATTCCTCGAGGATGCGATGAAAAGGAGTACATTCTAAACGAAATCAAGAAGACACTTCGAGAAATTCTCGAACGCGGTAAGAGCGATATCGATCTCATCGCGTTAGCACGAGAACGAAGACCCTTCAAAATAGTATTTATGGGAGTTAACGGCGTGGGCAAGACTACTACCATAGCAAAAATCGCGTACCTACTCAAGAAGCACGGTCTTCGACCCGTGATAGTCGCAGCCGATACATTCAGAGCTGCTGCACAGGAGCAGTTGAAGAAGCATAGCGAAAATCTTCGGGTTCCCTTTATAGGAGGTAAGTATGGTTCAGATCCAGCTGCCGTGGCATTCGATGGAGTTGTGTATGCTACCAAGCGTGGACTAGACGTTGTTTTGATCGATACCGCTGGTAGAATGCATATAGATGTAGATCTGATGAATGAGCTCAGGAAGATAGTTAGGGTCGTGAAACCGGATCTGAAGCTACTCGTAGTCGATGCGCTTACGGGTAACGACGCCATAGAGCAAGTCAAGAGGTTTCACGAAGCTGTAGGAGTTGATGCAGTAATCCTAACCAAAGTCGATGCAGATGCGAAGGGTGGAGCAGCTCTATCAGTGATAATGGGTATCGAGAGACCTATTCTATTCCTAGGCACCGGACAGCGCTACGAGGATCTCGTACCCTACGATCCTGATACTATATTAAACCTACTACTACGTTGAGTTTCGATAGGTGTAGCGCTGTGGGTAAGTACATTGAAGCATTCAAAAACATGAAGCGAGTCCTTACCTCAGCACAGACGCAGCGACCATCAACCGATGAGTATCTAAACGTACTTAAGTTAACGTTGCTAGGCTTGACCGTTACTGGATTGCTAGCGTATGGTGTAGGTTTACTAATGTGGTTAGCACAGCAAGGTACGGGTCTCACACCTACTGGGTGAAATCGGTATGAGCGAAAGCCCGACTCCTTCGGTCAAGGTTAAGCTACCCGAAGCACTATTCTTCGCAATACGAACAACGGCACAGCAGGAGATCAACGTAGCTATAATGGTAGAGGCACACGCCAAGGTAAAGAACTTGCCCATATACTCGATCGTCGTCGTGCCCGAGCTTCGAGGATACATAATCATCGAGGCTACGGGTCTCCACGTAGTGTACGAAGCTATCAGAGGGCTGAAGCACGTCAAGGGAAGGGCTTCGGGGACCATCAAGTGGGAAGATTTGGAGAAGCTACTCAAGCCGAAGCCCCTCATCGAAATACTTCAGGAAGGCGACGAAGTCGAAGTTACTGCAGGTCCGCTACGTGGTGCTCGTGCTAAGGTCGTTGCAATAGACAGAGCAAAGAATGAAGTGACTCTTAACATTTTTGAGGCGCAGTATGCACACACCGTGACGGTTCCCGTAGAGTGGATTAAGATCGTGAAGAAGGTGGGTAGCAGTGCCTAAGATCAAAGTAATAAAGGCTCAGATACAGGGAGGTAAGGCATCTACTGCACCACCATTAGGACCCGCCCTAGCCGATGCTGGTCTCAATCCGGCGGAAGTTGTTGAGAAGATAAACGAGATTACAAAGATCTACGAAGGTCTCACGATCGAGGTTAAGGTAGTCGTGGATCTCGATACGAAGAAGTATAGAATCGAGCTTGGACTGCCTACGACAACAAGCCTGCTACTCAAGTTCGCTGGTGCTTCAGAGCCTTCGGGCGATCCAATGCATAAGAAGGTAGGCGACCTAAAGCTTGAAGACGTGATAAAGGTAGCTATACTCAAGAAACCAGATCTCAATGCTAAGAGCTTGAAAGCAGCTGTTAAGACGATCTTAGGTTCAGCACGTTCGATAGGTCTCACCGTAGAGGGGAAGGATCCTAAGGAAGTTGTTAAAGAGATAGATGCCGGAGTTTACGACGAAATACTTAAGAAGTACGAGGAGGAATGGGCTAAAGCGTATGGAGGTGCGTAACCATGAGCACAATAGAAGGCCTTAGAGATAAGCTCGAGAAAGCGATAAGGTATGCAATACTAACGAAGAAGCCGTGGAAGTATAAGCAGAGCGTAGAGCTCATAGTCGCATTCCGAGGAATCAACGTTAAGGGTCAACCCGAGTTCCGATTCCGTGACCCCGTTACGCTACCCAAAGGTCTAGGCAAGGAAGTCAAGGTATGTGTGGTAGCCGACGGTACAATGGCTAGCAGAGCGCTTGAAGCTGGTGCTTACAAGGTTATTGGAAGAGACGAGCTTAGCAAGATGGATAAGAAGAGTGCTAAGAAGGTTGCGCAAGAATGCGATTGGGTACTTGTGAGAGCCGACCTCATGGGTTTGGCAGGACGAATACTCGGTCCAGCGCTAGGTCCTAGAGGTAAAGCACCGATACCAGTTCCTCCGAATGCAGATATAGCTACCTACATAAAGCAGTTCAAGAATACAACGAGACTCTTCAGTAGAGATCAACCATTCGTAGCTTGCAAGATTGGTACAGAAGACATGGATCCGAAAGATCTTGCAGAAAACGCTATCACAGTCCTTACACATATAGAGAACAAGATCAAGAGGCCCTTGCTTCAGTTTAGCAAGATATACGTGAAGACCACGAGTGGTCCAGCTATAGAGGTGATCTAGTCATGAGGTCGTGGGTTCGAAGCGAATTCCAAACGATACTCAAGGTTGAGGCTCGACGTGGTCTCACTGTGAAAGTTCGTGAGAGAAAGATTCCGGAAGAGAAGATTAGAATCGTTCAGGAAGCTAAGGAGTTGTTGAAGAAGTACAGAACATTAGTTCTGCTAGACTTAGCGAATACTCCAGCAGTACTCGTGGCATACTTGAGACGTGCTCTAGAGGGTAAAGCCGTTGTCAAACTGATCAAGAATACTTTGCTTGAGAGAGCCATCGACGAAGCTGGAATTCCCAACGGCGAAGAGTTGAAGAAGTACCTAACGGGTCAAAACCTAGCAATATTCACGAACATGAATCCATTCGAACTCAAGCTACTCCTAGATAAGATAGAGATTCCTGTACGTGCAAGACCCGGTATGAAGCTCGAGTACGATATCGTAGTACCACCAACGAAGACCAACCTAAAGCCAGGTCCTATAATGAGCCTCTTTGGAAGATTTAGAATACCAACACAGGTCAAAGAAGGAGTGATTTGGATTGCTAAAGAGGTGACGATAGCGAAAGCCGGAGATACCGTAACTCCCGAACTCATATCGCTATTCGAGAAGCTTGGAATAGAACCCTTCCTTGCAAAGCCAAAGGTAAAACTTGCGTACGATAGCGGAATCATAATACCAGCAGAGAAACTCGTTGTAGACATTGAGGCTACTAGGAACGAGATCCTAGATGCAGTAACGAAAGCTCTAGGATTAGCAAGCGAAATCGCGCTACCAGTTCCAATGGTGTTAGAGCAATCCGTACGTAAAGCAGTACTTAGAGCTCTAGCATTAGCTGGAGAAGCTGGATTCGTAACGAAGGAAATCGCTGAACACGTAATCAGATATGCAATGAGTAAAGCAACAACGCTTGCTGCAGTCCTAGCATCGAAGTCGCCAGACCTTGCACAAGTTCTACAGGTAAGCGTTGCGATAGCTCCAGCTCAACCACAAGCTCAGCAAGCTGCTCAGGCTCCTGCTGAAGAGAAGAAAGAAGAGGAAGAGAAGAAGGAAGGTGTATCAGAAGAACAACTAGCAGAAGGACTAGCAGCACTATTCGGATAACCAAACGATTCGTGCTTTTGTTAAACCTCTATGTTAGCATGCCTCTCTCTAAGATCTTCTTCGCTCTTTCCTAATCTATGCATGAGTTCTGCTATTACGGCGTCTAGGAACACCATCGCCGTATCCTCGAAGAGTGTACCTAACGGAGCTAACGGTTCGTGAAGTCCCAGAACTTGCCTAGCGAAGAAGTCCTCAACACGACTTATCTTGGTTCTACCCGGAACCTCTACCACTACATCAGCTATCTTAGCTAAGGGGGAATCGGGGTACGTTGTTATCGCTACGACCTTTGCTCCTACAGACTTAGCTGCTTCAGCTGCTGTAACTATGAGTCCCGTCCTACCCGAGCCCGAAATCGCTATAACGACATCGTCCTTCCTAACGGGAGATACAATCGTATCTCCTAGAACATATACATCGAATCCTAGGTGTTTCAGTCGCATAGCAAAACTACGCCCGATAAGACCGCTCCTACCTGCACCCATCACAAGCACAACACGTTTGTTATGATAAGCCTCGATTAGGAGTTCAATGAATTTCTCAACTTGAGGTTTCTTGAATACTGCAAGAGCGTTCTTTATGAACGTCACGATCTGTAGGTACGCCTTGTAGAAATGGGGCACGGCTTCAGCAAGTTCATGCTCAAGCGATATAGACGTACTCAAGCTATTCCCTTGACACAGCTCTTTAAACCAACCTTTAAAAGGTATCGAGAACTTACATAGTCCAAACCCAAAACTTATAACCCCATGCACTTCACTACCGTTCCGGAGCGTGCCGCCGTAGCTCAGCCCGGTAGAGCGCCGGCCTTGTAAGCCGGTGGTCGCGGGTTCAAATCCCGCCGGCGGCTCCAACAATTCTACCTATTGATTGGCTTAAGGTAGGAATCCATTGTATAAAGCCTTGGAGGTGTGCGAGTACGTTGATGCTGAAGGATCTTTCATTCACGATCCCTAGATATCCTAGAAATCCTCTCGAGCTTCTTGACGATGCTGGATTCGTAAGGATCGATAACGTACGTTTGCTGATAAAAGTTGATGGCTATGCATTCTCGCGTGCTCTCTATCCATGGTGTTCGTTTCGTGATCTAGGCTTTCGAAGTGTTACCGCTGCTGTAAGCGATGTTATTACCAAAGGTTGTCGACCTGTTGCCTACGCTGTTTCGATAGGGATTCCAGAGAGCTCGAGCGAGGAAATTGTTCGAGAGATTGTTAATGGCGTGTGCGAAGCTGTAAGATTCTACGGTGGATACTTAGAGAATCTGGATACGAACGTTGGGAAGGATGGTTGGATAGACGTCTTCATCGTGGGAGAATGCCGTGTTGATCCAATACCGCGCAGTGCCGAATCGTCGAACGTGCTCGTAGTACCATCTCGCATAGGACTTGGAGGCATCGCGTATCTAAGCTACGTAAACAACGAAAACGTTTGCAACGATGTTTTAGAGCATAGTTGCAGACCTCGAATTTCGATGAATCTTGTTCGAGTACTCGAAGAGTTTAGGGAAGGCATTGCTGGATCCATAGATATCAGCGACACGTTCTTCGAAACCTTAACGCAGCTAGTTGAAGCTCGTAGGCTCGGTATCTACATAGATGTAAATCCTTCAGATCTACTACATCCTCGCGCTCTATCATACGCTAGAGAACGCTCAATCGATCCCATAACCTTGGCTATGATGACGTGCGAGGAATACGTACCGGTTCTAGCCGTGAGAAGTTCCTACGTCGAAGATCTCGTAGATACCCTTCGTAGCTATGGATTCGAACCAGTAGTTCTCGGACGAGTAATCAACGCACCAATAATTTCATGGCGTGGAGAAATCGTTAAACCCATCTATTGGAGTCATAAACAAGGTTCTATCGTTGTCGAGCACTAGACTATACCTATCTATACCCACCCCATAGACCAGTTAGACGGGAGGAAAGCTTTGGGTGCCGCCACCGATCGCGATGTTCCCGTAGATCGCGTAAAGGTATTGATTGGTGGGCCCAGACCCGAGATCTCTCCGAACGAGAAGCTGATTAGGTGGACGAACAGTCTATGCCCGTATTGTTTCCGAATACTGCCTGCCGCTATAGTTGAACGCAATGGCGTTCTCTACATCAAGCGTAAATGTCCCGAGCATGGAGAGGTAGAAGAGGTCTATTACAGCGATGCCGAAGTATATAGGAGGTTCATGAAGTACGAAGCGCTTGGACGTGGTCCTGGATACGCATATACCGAAGCAAAACTTCCGTGCCCACTTAATTGTGGTCTATGTCCAATGCATAGAAGCCACACAGCGCTTCTAAACATTGTCGTTACAAATCGTTGCGATTTGAGTTGTTGGTACTGTTTCTTCTATGCAGAACGCGCAGGGTTCGTTTACGAACCAACACTTCAGCAGATTAAAGACATGGTTTCGAACCTCATGAAGCAGCGAGGAGTTGTACCCGCTGTACAGCTAACGGGCGGAGAACCTCTGCTCAGAGAGGATCTCGTTGATATAGTAAAGGAGCTTCGATCTATGGGTGTACGCCATATTCAGCTCAACACGAATGGAATTAGATTCGCTGCGCTTTACCTAGAGGATTCGAGCAGAGCTATTGAGTATGCATCTCTACTAAGGCGGAGCGGCGTTAACACGGTGTATCTAAGCTTCGATGGCGTAACACCGAAAACCAACCCCAAGAATCACTGGGAAATTCCGCTCATACTAGAGATCTTTAAGCAGAGCTCTATGACGAGCGTTGTACTCGTACCCACCGTGATAAGAACCGTGAACGACCACGAACTTGGAGACATCATAAAGTTTGCAGCTCATAACATGGATGTTGTGCGAGGCGTAAACTTCCAGCCCGTAAGCCTCGTAGGAATGATGAGGAAACAGGATAGGCTACGATACAGGATAACGATACCGGACTTACTTAAGAAGATCGAGGAACAGACCGATGGGCAGATAACTAGAGAAGATTGGTACCCTGTACCCGCAGCAGTACCCTTCGCAAGGTTCTTGGAAGCATTCGATAGAAATAAACGCGTTGAATTCACAACGCACCCTGTATGCGGAGCCGCAACCTATGTATACGTAGAGCGCAGGAATGGAGAATACGTATTCGTTCCAATAACGAGGTTCGTATACGTAGACCAACTACTTGAGTACCTATCGAAGAAAGCAGAGGAATTCGCATCTAAACCACTATTCCTAGCCAAACTACTAGCCGTACCCACGTTCCTTACGATAATCAACAAATTCATTGATTGGAATCGCGTACCAGAGAAGCTTCGTGCTGAATTCAAGAGTATACTCCTCGATATTCTGTTCAAACGTAGCTACGAAGCTCTTGGAAGACTTCACTACAGATTGCTATTCCTAGGAATGATGCACTTCATGGATGAGTGGAACTACGATGTACAGCGCGTGATGAGATGCGTTATCCACTATGCATCCCCCGATGGAAGGATAATACCGTTCTGCGCATTCAACATACTAAACCACCTCTACCGCGATGCCATACAACGCCAGTTCATGATTCCACTCGAGGAGTACATAAAGAAGTACGGTGAAGAGAAGATCTACGGCGTTAAGTACGTGAGAACCGATGACAAGATAAAAAGATTGGTTGAGCACAAAGCGTATCGCGAAAGGTATGGCCCAGTGCTTAGATCCTAAACCCTTTTTCTCGTGCACGTTCTAAGAACTCGTCAACCAAGTCCTTGATAGTTGGACCCTCGATTACTTGTAGACGATACGTCACTCTCGCTACGGGCTTGTCTATCTTGATGAGCTTCGTTAGATCGGCTGGAGTACCGAGTACAACGGCGTCACACTCTATTCTCTTCAACGTCTCTTCGAGATCTCTCAATTGATCGGGTGCGTAGCCCGTGCTTGGAAGTACTGGACCCATGTGTGGATACTCCTCGTACATTCTCTTGATTATGCCTACTGCGTAGGGTCTAGGATCAATAACTTCGGCACCATACTTCTTCGCAGCAACGTATCCAGCTCCGTAGGGTAGCCCTCCATGAGTAACGGTAGGTGAGTCCTCTATCACAACCACCTTCTTACCGCTTATGAGTTCGGGTTTATCGACCTCTACAACCATGTCGGCCTTAACGATGTGGGCTCGCTTATTGATTTCACGAACATTCTTAACAATTTCGTCTACAGCACCGGGCTTAGCTTGAGAGACCTTGGTTATGATTACGGCGTCACACATTCTCACGTTTACCTCTCCTGGATATGCACGAATCTCCATACCGGGCCTCATAGCATCTGCAACCGTTATCATGTACCAAGGTCTGAAGAATGGCCAGTCGTTGTTTCCTCCATCCCATAGTATGACATCTCCAAGCTTCTCTGCTTCTAGCAACACTTTACCGTAGTCTACTCCAGCAAGTACTGGTACACCCATTCTGATGTGTGGTTCGTACTCTTCACGTTCCTCGATCGTTACGCCGTACCTATCAAGATCTTCGAGCGTTCTAAAGATCTGCACAACCATCTTCTCTAGATCTCCGTAAGCCATGGGATGCCTAACAACAACGAACTTTATGCCACGGCTACGGAGCTCTGCTGAGATAGCTCTAGATACCGTGCTCTTTCCTGCACCAGTCTTTATCGCTGTAACCGCTATGACGGGTTTCGTACTTTCGAGCATAGTTTCGTCGGGTCCTAGAAGTCTGAAGCTGGCGCCCGTTGCCAACACCATAGCGATCTTTCTACCAAGCTCCTCGTACGTCAAATCGCTGTAGCTTAGAACAACTTCGTCGACACCAAACCTCTTTACTAGCTCTGGAAGCATGTGTTCTGGATATATCGGAATTCCCTCCGGATACAGAGACCCAGCCAAGGATGCTGGATATCGCTTGAATTCAATGCCGGGTATTTGTGCTGCCGTGAATGCTACTACTCGATACTCTGGATTATCTCTGAATACCATATTGAAGTTGTGGAAGTCCCTACCACCAGCCCCCATTATTATGACCTTCTTAGGCATGTGACCACCCCGGCATAGCAAAACTTTCTTTGTAGCTAATTAAGCGTTGTCCTTGAACCACAGCAGGTTTTAAGCTACGTAGGTACGAGCTCTACGAAGGGTTTAGCTAGTTGGAGAGTCATAAACTTAGAGAGGTTCGATTATACACCTTTACGCCTCCACGTTTCAGACGTTGCCGTGTACTAGTTGTTGAGTCCAAACCTAGTGCTCCTCACGTAATATCAATGAGATTAGCATCTTCGATCGCTAGAAGTTTCGTGAATATGCTTAACTATGGCTATGCTCCTAGAACGCTGAGAATCGTATCACCACTCTTCGCACGATACGACGTTAAGTACCTTACCTACGCAGTACATGTGTTAGCCACAACGATAGCTCCCTGGATTGCGCTCTACTACCGGCGACCAGTACTGATAACGTTCATCGAGGCTCGTGAATCAACGCAATCCATACTCAATGCTACGCTAGTACTCCCGGTAAAAGTACGTGGAGTAATCTACCGAGACTCGATGATGATATCCATAGTTCTCTCAGACAACGAAAACATTAGGGTATCCTCATGGAACTTCGCAGATATGGTGTTTACGAACGCTTGGAACTTGATATCAACATCGTTCGAATCGCGCAACGTCGAACTTCCTCCAGCACTAGAGCTAGGCTTTCCATTCATAGCATTACTGTTACCCAAGTCGATGAGGAACTATATCAAGGTCTACGTACGCAGCAACCGGGAGCGCTACACAATCTACGTACCAGTACGAACACCTCAATGGAAACTCGACGATCTACCCCCGAAGATTCGTGAACTCGTTGAACTTTCCGTCGTGAATCCTATCAAGAACAATGCCACATTCGCTCCGCGAGGCATGCTAATCGTAGGTCCACCCGGCGTCGGTAAAACCGTTGCGGCCGAAGCAATAGCATCCACGCTAGGTCTGAACATTGCCGAGATCAGACCTAGCATATACAGATCGATGTGGTACGGCATGACTGAGCGCCAACTCGATGCAATACTAAGAACCTTAAAGAATAGAAGGGATCTGATGATACTGCTAGACGATGTCGATTTCCTAACTGGTAGGCATATATCTATCCACGAGACTCACGTTAGCGAGATCTCGATACTGTTGCAATTCTTGCAAGATCCAGCAAGACCATTCGTAGTGATGACCACCAACACTCCGGAACTTCTAGATCCAGCCTTAGTAAGACCTGGAAGGATAGATATCGTACTCGTTATGGGGTTCCCCGATCGTGAAATGCGTAGACAGGTTGCTCGCAAATGTATAGAGAGGTACAATCTCCGTACCGAGGGAGATGTCGTGGACACCATTGTGCGAGTTACTCGCTGGTTTACGAACGCAGAAGTCGATGCATTGATAAGGCTTGCAGCAAGTAAAGGAAATGGCGTATTGAATGACGATAACGTGTTGTGGGCTCGACAGAAGTTCTCTATAAACGAAAGTGTTCGCAGAACCATTCAGAATAGATTGATGTGGTTCAGCGAAAACTACCAAGGAATAGTACTTCGCTACATACCGAATGAAAGCGAAATTTAACAGATCTTGCTCAGCACGTATATAGTTCCTTCGTTTCCCACAACGCTATAGCTGCAACCATGATCTAGACAGAATGCTGCTATCGCTGCGAGTACGGCATCAGTAAGATCTTTGTGACCTTGAAACGCGACAGTCTTCCTCTCGATATTCAGCTTCTCGAGAAGCGATTCCACATCAAGGCACCCTGACGATTTCAGGACGCTTCGTGGATGAGTTTCGATTACTTCTATACCAATGCTTCTCAGTTCGTTGCATAGCTTGATGGCGCGTCCAGTTAGAAGCTTCATACCCTTCAAACCCGGAGGCAGTACCCTAAGACCTAAGCTAATCATCTTCTTATCAACATCCCTGATAAAACCATTTTTAGGAAACGAAAGAGGAGCGTCGATCGCCACAACAACGCGACTAGAGATCGGGATTAAAGATCGTATCAATCCTAAGATCTCGTTATCCGTAAACAAGCAACGTACTTCTCTCAGTGTAGCACAACCTTGTTCAACTATCAATGCGAACCCTGTACATCTACGAGGACTAGCAGCGAGATCTAGACCTATGTAAGTTCTCTGCAACTCTTCCTCACAGCATCTATGTTCTCTAAAACGGTAGCTACGAATTTCCTCGCAACGATCTTCGAGACCCATCTCTTTCCAAACAATTGAATTAATCGCACTACGATTCTTTCGAAAGCACTCAACCTCAACGTTAAGCCGGCAGCTTGCGGATGTCCTCCCCCCATTCCTTTGCTTAGCAACGCTGCCAGCTCGTTGAGTCTACATTTGGAGTAAGCACTTAATGAGCGTAGACTTACCTTAGCATCTTCCCCCTTGACCACCGCAACAACGTTGCATTGCCATCGAGACGCTACGTAGGTAGCTAAAGCACTGAGGTTGATAGTCCCGGGCATCGAATCAACTACACAGAACTTAACTCCTTCAACCTCGAATACTCTGAGGTTCTTCTCAATTCTATCGTTGCGAAGCACATCAAGTTCCTGATCTACGTATTCGATTACGTAGGGCTCGATATCGCGTACAAAGCTACTTACATCGACACCTCTCCTCATCATCGTAGCGATCTCCTTTATGAGACTCGTCAGCTTTTCTTTACTGTATCCGTTTCTTCTAGCTACCATCTCGAACCATCTCATTAGGTACGGTGCGTATGCGTTATCGAATCTCCAACAATCAACTGCGCATACAGCATTAACGAATCCCTCAATATTTCCTGGATCGAGATCTCGATACACATCGTATACAACGCCCGTAGCACACGTATCGCTACGAAGATGCAGCTCTACACCTAGCTGTTTCAACATCGTTACAGGATCGATCGAAGATCCCACAAACTTCCATCTATGATGATCAAACCACTCTATCTCAACATCGTGAGCTCTCTCCAGGATCTTCTTAAGGTATTCGAATTGAGCTTCGTTAAGCCCTAGATCCATTACTGCGATGTGTTTGAATCCTTTATTGATCGCGTGTTCTATGCATTTAGCAACCTCCTTCGGACTACATACTACAATAAACGGTTCGTCGATGCCCTTCAATGCTATGTATACAGCAGCAGAAAAAACTCCGTCTAGATCGTTATGCGTAATTATCGCTGTGCTCATTGAGTACGGCACCTATCGATACACTGCTTAAGTGTTTGTGCTACGAATTCAACATCCTCCTTGGTTAGGTATGGGTGTACTGGTAAGCTAAGTTCGCACTTGCTTAGTTCGACAGCATTTGGACAGCATTCTTCGTAACCAAGTTTCTGGAACAACGGTTGCCTATGTATAGGTACAGGGTAGTGGATCCCAACTTCGATACCGTTCCTAAGCATGCATTCGCGAACGCAATCCCTATCGATACCACGTATCTTCACTGCGTAGAGATGGTATACATGTTTAGCCCAGCTCTTCTCAACTGGAAGTTCGAGACCCTCTACGTTTGATAGGAGTTGCGTTAGAAAGCTTGCATTCCTTCGTCTAGCATCGTTCAATCTATCGAGTTTTCTGAGTTGAATACGCCCGATAGCTGCTTGAATTGCTGTCATTCTAAAGTTTCCTCCTAGGATTTCGTGTACGTATCGAGCTACTTGACCATGGTTACGCAGCAGCGCTATACGTTCCGCAATTCTCCTATCGTCCGTCGTTACTATGCCTCCCTCTCCTGTCGTCATGTTCTTCGTTGCATAGAAGCTGAATGCTGTTGCTATACCGAACGAACCGACTTTCTTACCATACGCTTCAGCGCCATGAGCTTGTGCAGCATCTTCGATCAGCGCTATTCCTCGATCTTCAGCGATCTCTTTCAATGCCTTGACATCCGCTGGATGACCAAATAGGTGCACGGCTATTATCGCTTTGACACGAGGTGAAAGCTTGTTCAGAACGTCCTCTATCGAGATGTTGAATGTATCCCACTCAACATCTACGGGAACAGGTTTCGCTCCCACCATCAGGACCGAGGTTGCCGTCGCAATGAATGTGTAGTCCGGGACTAGAACCTCGTCTCCGGGACCTATGTCAAGCGCTTTCAGTATCAATGTTAGCGCTACCGTGCCGTTGCTTACAGCTAATGCATACTTTGTACCGATATACTCAGCGAATTCTTTTTCAAACGCTTCCACTTCCGGACCATGTACCAACCAACGCGATCTGAGAACCCTCACAACAGCTTCTATCTCCTCTTCTTCTATAGCAGGCACAAACATTCGAATACGCACAGTACTACACCTCAAGCACTTGCGGAATCTTGGTTAGTTTTTCAGCTCCATTCTCCTTAACAACTACGAGCTCCTCTATCCTAACCCCCCAGCGACCCCATAAATAGATCCCGGGCTCTATGGTTACGACATCGTTCTTCTCCAACACATCGCGAGACGTAGGCGAGATCGCAGGTTCTTCGTGTACATCCACTCCTACTCCGTGTCCAAGACCATGCATGAACTGTTTATCGTAACCATAGCGTTCAAGAACACTCCTAGCTATACCATCAAGTTCGCTAGCCTTCACACCGCCATGCACATGGCTTAGACTTTCGCTAATGGCATTCATTACAGCCTCAACACCTCGAACTACATCAACGTACTCCTCACCTAGACTCTTCGGAATAATCATTCTAGTGATATCCGAGACATAGCCTTCAAACCATGCACCGAAATCTATCAGTATGGGTTCGCGGCCCTCGAACTTCGTACTACACGGCACATGATGAGGATAGGCTGCATTCTTCCCGACTGCTACGATGGTATTGAATGGGTAGGCTCTCGAACCTAATCGTCGTAGCTCACGTTCGAGCACGGACACAATCTCGAGCTCCGTCATACCTGGACGAATCTCGTTCAATGCATTCAACAATGCACGTTCAGCGATCTCGGTAGCCTTCTTAATACGTTCAATCTCCTCCTCCATCTTGTTCCTACGCAATCTCCTAATCATCGAATCCACCAACACGACAACGCTATCGCGAAATCTTCGTGTAATTTCGTTGAATGACGCAGAATCACATCCTATCCTCTTGAATCCCTCGATTCTCTTCGATACATCCGCTAGATGGTCGTCGACGACCTTAATATCTTTACCTAGCTCAAGGCTCTTCTTAGATACGGCAACAACATCCACGCTATCTCCATACAAATCTATCGCTCTCCACGCTTCGAGCGGAGGAACATACACAATACAATTACTGTTAGCAACATCCAACAGCACCGCATAAGCAACACGATCTATCGGAGGAGCGTGCAGTTCCGGTAAAAGCCATTTAACGAAGCTCGTGTTAGTCAAAATACATGCGTCTACGCCAATACTCCTGAGATTAGCGAGAACTCGATCTAGCTTGAGTCTTAGCAACGTATTCAAGAGCCCCCATACCGTTCCGCATCTTTTTCGAGCAAAAACTTTATGTTTCCCCAGCACGAGGACTGTTTCGAAGAGCGTCGACGTAGCTAGCCTAGGATACAACACCGCGTAGAAACACGGTGTTGAACAATGGACGTAGCGAAGAACGTAAACGTATGTCCCCGATGCAGAAACACAATGCTGCTATACATCCAGAGCGAAAACCATGGTAAGAGCGTTACCATAACCTACACGTACCAATGTATCGTATGCAAGTATAAACTGGTGTCGGAGACCGTGGAGATAAGACGCGATACAGATCGAATGTATATCGTTAGGAAGTTCACGAAGCAAGCGTAATAACATAAATAATTTTTGCTTTCTTAGAGTGCGGCGGGATTCAAGATGAGATTCGATGTAAAGAGCGTACTATCATCGATGCTGTTCGTAGTTCTATTCTCCCTAATATCTACGTACGTACCTCCTCAATACGTAGGCTACGTATTCATAGCATACTTCGTCGTGATACTGATAGCAATGACCGTGATCCCCAAGATCCGTAGCAAGAAGGTAAGCACGCAGATAGCGATGTCGGGCTCTGTACTGATGAAGGTTTCACAGCAGGAAGTTCTCTCCATTGCTTCACGAGATGTAGAGCTATCCAAAGAAATGAAGCAGATGATGACCCGATTCCTACTATTTACATTCGTACCGCTATTACTATGGTTCTCGCTCTTCCAGATACTGAGATCCGTGATAATCCCAGGCATCGAAATCGATAAACTAGAGCTATTCGTACGGTACTTAGCATTCTACGGTATAGTGATAGCGTCGATGTATGCTTTACGCTACGCATTAATGCCTAGGAAGATGATCATAGCTGTAATGAGCTACGAAGTACGTAGAGGAGGAATTGTAGGCGTGAATCCATCAATCTCAATACCGTTTCCTCTCGATCGCAATAGGTATACCGTGCACTACGATCTTCGACGAGGATTCGTCGAAATCTTCGATAGAAAGAGTCGTCAAGCACTACGATTCTACGCATCGGATCCAGCAAAGCTTAAGGATATTATTGAGAGGTACGGATTGATGCCGGGGGAGGCTTCTGAACACAGAAATGCCGTGGATCGCAACGTCCATTAGCCCGAGACCTTCTATGCATGGTTATCTCGATTCATCTCTACTTCCGATACTCATAGTTTCGCTAGCAATAGTTGTAGTGTCGTACTACGCCTTGAGGAAGCGAAGCAAGCTTCGGAAAGATATTCAACTTGAACCCGCATCTATAGAGGTGATTCAGGTTCACCAACACGTACATTCTTAAACACTATCGCTTTCGCAACGCTTAGAGCTGCCACAACAAACCATTTACCTACTGGTACGGTCCTTACGTACACTACCCACTGTGGATTCTTTAGATCGACTTTCCTATCGATGCCATTCGCAATAGCTTTTATCGCTTCAATACTACTCTCCTTCACAAGTCTTCCGCTTTGATCTACTTTATACAGCTTGCCATGAAGTGTAACGCGATACGTAGAGTTTTCGGGGATCCTCTTCAATGCATATTCACGCGCTTTCTTAGCAACTCGATCCACTAACGGATCCACAACCTCATCTACGGGAATTATCCTCTGGATAGGTGTTTCGGTTCGGTACAGCGTCTTCTTTAATTCGTACCATACTCTGTAAGGATCGTCGACACGTAGCAAGAGGAGTGAGGGTCTAGCTCTTAGAACAACGTACGAAGTACCTATGCAACTATTGAGCTGCTTGAATACGTGGTCGAGATGTTGTGGACCTGGCTCGTAGGTTATGATGAGGTTGAAGCTCATAATCACCTCCTCAGTATCTTTATGTACGAAATCGAAGTTCGAGGCACCACGATAGCTCGATTGCTCTGAGCAACAGCAATCTCGTTTTTACAGACCTTGATAAGCCTACCTTCAATCTCGTGGCCGTTGATTAGCTTTACAACGACATCGCTTCCGATGAAGTTTTCATCTAGTACGAACTCCTTCTCACACTTACCACCAGCTCCATGAACATCGCTGAGACCCGTAACTATGTAAAGGATGGCATTTCGAGACACTATCACCGGCGTGTTCTCTACAAACATACCTATTTCGCTGCATCCAACCTCGTCTACTAGCCCTAGCAATTTCTCGCCATCCACTGTATAAACTTCGAGACTCCTACCACAGAATCTCTCGTCTATTATGAGCTGCCCTCTTTTCCGACCAACGTATTCAGAATACTCTTCGTAGTACTCATACATCTAGACCTAACACCAACACTCTATTTGTCGAACTAGGGTTTAAGACTAGAGATGGTGACACAGCGATGCTACTCCCTACATCGTTCTGAGGTAAAGAAGTTTTCGAGTCTAAGAGGTGTTCAACTTATAGGGGCTAGCTTCGGTTTTCAGAACGGTGACTGTTTTGGCTCTTAAGCACGAGCTCGAACTTGATGAGATTCTCGATGATGTGGAGGTCGAACTCCATACGCGCGACGATAATGACGCCATAGCTGAATACATCGTGGAGCTTCTAGAGCAGCACCTCGTCCTTCATTGGCGCGAAATCTCTAAACTCGTTCGTTCCAAGTATACTGTGAGCCACGAACGTCTCCAAAACATAATCCGAGAGCTCGTGTACTCTAAACGCATAGTGGAACTCGCATGTCGATTCTTTACCGTACCCACGGCTCTAGCCACAAACCTGAACAAACTAATCGAACTAATTGAACGAAAGGTAGACGCATTAAACCTTCATAGATGCAGTCCTCCGCTTGCTTCGGCACAAACTCCCCTCAGGATAAGGATAACTAGGTCGCAGAATAATGGAAACCGTGTTTACGTAATGTTCGCCGATACGCTACTGGACTACTACTAACTAAGCACTGATGCAAAGAGTATTACTACGAAGCAATGTTTTTTACCCACAGATAGATGCTGAGAGATCATGGTGAACAACCTTTGTGTCGATAACCTTGTTCAATACGCTTAGCAAATCCTTAGAACGTTTCGAACCTCGAAATCCGCCCATCGTCAAGGCTTACTTCTGCGGACCTACGGTCTACGACTATACGCATCTAGGACATGTAAGGGCATACCTAGCGTTCGACTTCATCAAGAGATATCTAATTTTAAGGGGATATACTGTAATACATGTTCAGAACATAACCGACATAGACGACAAGATCATTAAGAGAGCTCACAAAGAAGGCGTCGATTGGCGAGAGATTGCGGATAGATACACGAAGGATTACCTCGAAGTTCTAAGGAAACTCAAGATCGTTGTAAACGTTCATCCTCGCGTAACACATCACATAAAGGAAATAATAGAATTCATACAGCTACTGATAGACAAAGGCCATGCATACGTAGCTCCAAGCGGTTCCGTATACTTCGATATCACTACCGTTCCAGACTACGGCAAGCTATCGGGTCGACGTAGTTACGAGGAATGGAGACAAGAAGAGGAATTCTTGGCAGAGAAACGTCATCCCTTCGATTTCGCTCTATGGAAAGCAGCGAAACCAGGCGAACCTTGGTGGGAATCTCCGTGGGGTAGAGGAAGACCTGGATGGCATACAGAGTGCGTAGTTATGAGTACGAAGTACCTTGGAAACACTTTCGATATACATGGAGGTGGACAGGATCTGATATTTCCACATCACGAGAATGAGATTGCTATGGCTGAAGCTGCCTTCGGCGTCAAACCATGGGTCAAGTACTGGATACACATTGGGTACCTAACTGTGCGTGGCGAAAAGATGAGTAAGAGTCTTCAGAACGTAGTACTAGCTAAGGAAGCCATAGCGAAATGGGGACCTGAAACCATTAGACTCTGGGTCTTCTCAGCGCATTACCGTAAGCAGCTAGACTTCAATGAAGATGCTCTGAACCGTATGTCTGAACTAAGGAAGAAGATGTTGAGAGCCGTAGAAACGCTGAAGAGAATAGTGAATACTACACCACCAAACTTCTCGCTCGATGAAAAAGCTCTCAATGCATTGCGAAAACTGGAGGAAATAGAGCTCAGATTCCATGAAGCGATGAGCAACGATTTCAATACACCACAAGCACTCGCAGCCATCAACGAACTCACCTCAATGGTTTTCCGAGACATCGAGCCTCTTGACAACCACGCAGTTGCACTCAGGGCTCTATCCCTATACAATGAGTTCGATAGAGTACTAGCAGTTCTAGAAGAGGCTCTTCAAGAGAAGGTTAACATAGATCTAGAGCTCGTATACAAGCTCGTTGATCTGATAATAAGGGTAAGAACCGAGCTAAGGAAAAGGAAAGAATACGATCTGAGCGACAAGATTCGTGAAGAGCTTCTCAAGCTAGGGATCAAAGTCTTTGACTACAAAGATGGGAGTCGATGGGTGTTCGAAAGAAGTTGAAGCGGTCCCCGTCGCTCCACCCCACATCATCGCTACAATCAGCGGTGTCCCTCAGGTCATCCCATACTAAACCCGAGGAGAAGCTTATAAAAATACCGTACCTATGCGAGCTTTGTCGTGTAGCGCCAGCAATGTACGTATGTAGACTGTGCGGTAGGTACGTGTGCGAGAAGCATTTTGATAGGACTACCTTTAGCTGCATTGCTTGCAAGACTTTCCTCTGCCAAGTATGTTGGTCGAGATTAAGTATTGGTCACTGCATCCGTTGTGGAAGACTTGTATGTCGCGAATGCTCTATCGATATCGATGGAGTTCGAAGAATATGCATGTACTGCATTATGCGGACATCCATCTCCAGCTTTTAACCTCCTACTTGTTCACCCCCTTCTAGGGGTTTCGATGAAGGTCTCAGAAATGCTTCGATTCGTGAACACGCTCTACAACAACCTCTCTTCAAAGATAAAGTCTGTAGGTAAGGAAAGCAGAACCTCGAAGGAGTACGCACGTATTCTAGGAGAGCTACAGTCACTGCTCTCTATGGCGAGGATGTTCTTAGCGAAAGCAGCATGCATAGAGCAGGTGTATGGCGATGCCAAGGTATGTAGATTTTGTCATCGATGGTTCTACAGCGAACACGACGGTCTCATCACCTTGACCAAGATAAACCCTAGAGTAGTGATCTCCTACAACGGTTCTGGCATCAAGATCTCCTACGATGATCGCGAGGTCGAGATCAGAACCGATATTGTGAGGTACCGTATAAATCAGTTCACGGACGAGGTATCGATAAACAACGTAGAGGAATTACTAGATAAGAAGAGCTTGGTTATGGAAGCGGTCGGAAGCGTGAAGGGAGCTCTAGACCACGTAATGCCAGACCTAGATCTATGCATCAAAGAAATGAGATTGAAGTGTTAGATCAGACGGGGATTCTGTCATCACGTACTCAGCAGAGGCCTGGCTTCATCACGACAACGATATCATGCAATTAACTTCCACTTGTTTTCTGTGCGATCGAAGTATATCAAAGCAGATTCTCTTAGCATTGTAAAGAGCCTCCATTCCAGAGGATCTAGAACCCTACGTATCTCATCTTCGTTATCCGTTCCTAGACTACTTAATTTCTCTACGAATTCTTGCCAGAACTCAGGATCTAACGCAACTCTTTCACCGCGTAGTTCAAGCACTACCGCACCCATTCGCTGAAGCTTTGCAAAGAAGCTATCTCTATCCCTTATCTTTCTAACGATATCGCTTTCGAAGATTGCACGCTGTTCTTTAAGAATGTCGAGAGCCGTTCTCTTGCGCTCGCGCCTCTCTGCTTCAGAAAGGCTTGCTGCTGTTCTCACCGCTTCACGACTCTCCTTAAGCTCTTTCTCTATGTTCGAAACCCTTGCCTCTAAAACTTCCAGCCTCTCTATAACGTCAGCAATTCTTCTCGCAAGATCGTCGATCTTCGACGTGAAGGGGTTGATCTGATCCTGCAATCTCCGTTCGACTAAGCTAACTATCTTCTCAACAATTCCATGGAGCCTCTTCGTAGATTCTTCAACACCCTTAGTTCCTTCACTTGCGCTAGGGATTCGTTGCACCTCTTCACCTCCAAGGCTCCTGATTATTATGCTCTTAACGTATTCGCTGACTGTTAGGAAACCGTTCAGCTTAGCTAGTTTCTCCAATCTTTCGTACAGTTTATCGTCTAGTTTCAACACTACGACCTTCATTGCATCCACATGTATCTCTATGTTGGTAAGCTTATAGCTCTACGTACTTAAGCTGTTCAAGCACGTAGCGTCGTATATCATCAACGGACGGAAGATCTACGCATAGCTTGCCTCTATCCATGACCTTGACTAGCATGGGTTTCGCTATCGATCCATCGCAGCACCGTTTCTCGACGTTGGGAACGTCTATGTAGTCCTCGACGATGGGTTTGCATCGATACAACTGCTTCATTCCAGGAAGTTTGCCTCGCTTCGAGCGAGGTATCCATCTACCCTCCTTTTCATCGAAGATCTCGATTATATCCATGCTGAGGTCTATCGATGGCGGCCATGCAATCGAGGTACCCACTCCGAAGGCGTCAACGACATCTCGAAGTTCCTCGATCTGCTTCTCATCGATACCTCCGCTCACAACGATCTTCACGTTCTCGAATCCATGGAGTTTAAGCGTCCATCTAACCTCCTCTACGATCATCTTCATATCTCCACGTCTACTCCTAGGAGTATCAAGTCTCACTCCCCACAGCTTGGAGCCCAAGGTTTTGGCGGCTAGCAACGCTTCGTAACGTTCATCGTACATAGTATCTACCAACGCTATACGAGGAACTTCCGGCGGCATCACCTCATCGAACGCTTTCCAAGCTTCTACGGGATCTCCGAATACGAGTATCATGAGGTGCGGCATCGTTCCCCGAGGTTCAAGACCTAGATACTCCTTGCTTAGGTAACCCGACACAGAATCCACGCCACCTATATAAGCAGCTCTGTCTAGAGCTGGAGCTAGCGCTGGGTGATGCGCCCTCAATCCAAAGAATAGCACCGTTTTATCGCGTGCAGCTTTCTTTATCCTAGCAGCTTTCGTTGCTACAGATGTGTAGAATCTTAGGATTCCTAGTACTGCTGTCTCGTAGCACACGATCTCGCACACATCGCCCTCCAAAACCATTAGGGGATAGTATTCGCGAAACAACGTTCCCTCGGGAAGGCTATAAACCGTGATATCCCTTCCCTTGAGTATAGCCAGAACCTCTTCTAACCCAGCGTACACAGCCCATCTATATCCCTTGGGAAGACCATAGTTATGTATCTCGTATCGCACTCGTACTCCGCAAAGACCTTTCTTCTCTAACACTTCTCGCGTTCTAACGAAGTATATGTCGGTTGCACGTCCCTTCACGAGGTCCTCTATGCTTGCTATGTAGATGCGCGGATCCATGGATGCACCCTAGGCTTGTTAAGAAGCTATGCGTACCCAAAAACATAGATGCGTGCGCTAGCGAGAACCCTCTATAGCTTTTCGGATCCTCTCGATACCTTCAACGATATCGCGTTCGCTAGTCGCAAAGCTGAATCGCATAAAGTACTTGCCTAGTTCGGTTTCGGAGAATGCTGTACCTGGAAGAACTACTACACCCCATTCTTCTAATAGCCACATAGCGAAGCTCTCTACATCCATCCCCACTTTCTTTAGAGCTCCTTCTACTCGTGGGAACATGTAGAACGCTCCAGCGCTTCTCCAGACCTCGAAGCCTGGAACCTTACGCAGTTCCTCGTACATCAAATCGCGTCTTTTCTTGAACAGCTCGATCATTTCCTTAACGCATTTCCACGATTCTTCGCTTCTAAGAGCCGCTATTCCAGCACGCTGTGCAATACTTGGTGGACAGCTATACACGTTTACAGCAAGCCTTTTAATTGCATCTACAACATCTTTCCTCACTACGAGGTACCCCAATCTCCATCCAGTCATAGAGAACGTTTTACTGAAGCCGTTCACGTACAGTACCAGATCTCTCCATTCTCGAGGTAACAACTGTAGAATGCTAACGAAAGCTCCCTCTTCGTACACGAAGTTATCGTATATCTCGTCGACGAGCAGAATCGCATTGTACTTCCGAGCTAGGTCTATGAGCTTCTCAAGCGTAGCTTTGTCGAAGATCGCTCCCGTTGGATTATGAGGATTGTTGATCACTATCATCCTAGTCTTGCTACTTACGACGCGCTCAACGTCGTTCATATCGATGTAGAACCCTTTTGCTGGATCAAACTTTAGACCTACATAAACCGGTTTAGCACCCATGAGTTTGGCTATCTGTGGATATGCCGGATAGCTGGGATCGAATATCAGAACCTCGTCTCCTGGACGTAGATACGCAACCATAGCTATGAATATCGCCGTCTTTGCGCCAGTCGTAACGACAATTTCTTCGGGATCTACGTCAGCACCATATCGTTGCGATAAGTAGTCAGCGATTGCAATCCTAAGCTCCTTGATTCCAGCGGTCTCAGTGTACCCCGTGAACTTTTCATCTAGAGCTTTCTTCGCTTCCTCTATTATAACGTCGAACGTCGGTATATCGGGTTGACCAACACCAAACGAAATCACTTTAATCTTCTTTCGTGCAGCAACCTCTTTCGCCTTAGCAAGGTATGCGAATGCTTTTTCACCACCAAGCGTAGGAATAACTGGGTTCAATTCCTTGGTCGAAGCCATGAAATTCACCAGGGGCACGTACTAATGCTTTTCGTAGAGAATTAAGCTTAGCTAGCATCTAGCTCTAGGAATGTCGATGATAAGGCTTATAGCACTAAAACAGATTAGATATGGATCAGCGCAGATGAGGAACTTGGCCGATGCTGAACGGTGACGAGAGTGGTAGCCACCGATGCAAGGGGATGAAGATACTTGCCCCCTACGGATCTATCATGACGACATTACCGCGAGCTGACCCCACAAGCTTCGTATCCTTCCTTAGTTCTTTGCTTGAACTCGACGATCAAGTTCTGTGCCTCGCCAATCCCTTGCCATACACAGTGAGGCTTTGCATATCGAGCACCATTACGAAGTGTTTTGGTCTTTCTAGATGCATAGAGCTGGGATCCACATCGTTTAGCACTGTTCAAAGAATACATCTTGGAGGTCTCTCCATAGGATTCGAACGACCACGCACGATATTCGATGTAGGAAATGCACTGTTCATAGAGATCGACGATCACGAACATTTCATAGCTATCGCTCTCAATAGCATGCACGTAAACGCACTGCTCCATGAAGGTCTCGAAGAGCTAGATGATGGAGAATGCGTAGTAACAAACTACGTAGGTATTGAGAAGCACAACAAGGCTAGGATACTATCTCTATCGTCTACGCAACCATTCGAAGTTTGTAAACCAAACGAACGCACTCTACATGTATTCTTCGACAACTCTTCAACAGTAGTGATATCCGAAACTCCTCTAGAATCGTTACGGATTGCACAAGTACTCAATGCATTACTCAGGATTCCTCAGCCACGCGTATCAATGCCCCTAGTCGAATTGCTTGACAAGGTCGTGATAGTAGAGGAAGTCTCGTTTTACAGCAATGTCGTCTCGATGAAGCTTCGCAACGTTTTGCCTGTTCCTTCCAATGCTATGCTACGCGTATACGGATTTGTTGACTATGTACGTATAGGAAACGAACGGTTTGATAATCCTAAGCCCACGATTAGCATAGCCGTTGCACCGCGCGCATCGCTCTTCATAGAAATGAGAGTTCTTAGGATAGAGCCGGAACTCTACGAATTGAAGAAGCGCGTACTTAGCAATCTCGCGGAGCCTTCACATTATTAAGCTAACTAGTGTACATAGCTAATCCGAGGTGAGTCGCGAAACCATGGCTAGACGTTCATCAAGTTCGCGGTCAAGACGTAGATCGAGCAGATCCACGACTACTTCAACTTCAACTACGCAGCAAGTTCAGCAAACAACAGTTGCTTCCACATCATCGACCTCCTCATCCAGTAGAAGATATTATCGAAGGAAACCCGTAGATACCGAAAACTGGGTTTCGAAACACTTAGAGGAACTAATCGATAGGCTAGGCCTCGATTTCCTCGGACTCAGTAGGGAGGAACTCGAGCAGATAGTCGTTAAACTCGTCGATATCCTTCGCGGCGAAGCTAGTACGATAAACCTCGATACGATCGTAAGAAGATTCCGTAGAAACTTGGAGCACATGCATAGGATCATAGCGTCGATGCTCTTGGAGATGCGCGATGACTATACCGAAGAACAGCTAGAGTTCATAGTCAACAACATCGGTGATGCAGTTCTAGCATACGCACCGAAACTCTATCAAAAGATAGTTAAGCTAGGTAAGCACGATCTACTCGATCGCCTTAGATCGGAGTGGATGCGTGCATGGATTACAAGGAAATGTCCCGTACTCCCAGTACAGTGTCCCGTATGCGGATTCCATGCATTAATGCCCGACCTTACATGTTTGGTATGCGGTTCTACAGTTACCGAGAAGCAATTGAAGGAATTCGTGAACTTCAACGAACTACTTAAAGATTTCGTCGAGACGTATCCTAGGGACGTCGTTGAGAACACGATTAAGGCAGGATACGTACTGTTAACGAGCTGCGGAATCAAACCTCCATCTGAACGAAGAGAACCCTTAGATATCGAAGTAGTTCTTAGCACCGCTGAGAAGGAATTCTTAAAGAAGCTCCTAGACGAGCGTGAATCCAATGGTTCGCGAAATTCGTAGCCCATCCGAGCTGAATGAATACCTCTCCAATAACCGCATAGTACTTATAGCGATAACTAAACGCGGTAGCTCTATCGAGAACTACGTCAAGAGATTGATGGAGAAGTTCGAAGAACGTGCAGGACATGTAATAAGCTTCGCTTTTGCTTACGTAGATGATATCGCTAATGCACTCGATTCTAAGAGTATTACACACGCTGAAAAGAAAGTATTGATACGTCTCTATGTGGATGGAGAAATCGAGTTAGAACAGTACGATCTATTCGAACAACTGTCACTAGATCTAGAAGTGCTTAGGAGGAGCGTTAAGAACATTCTACGGAAACATTCAATCAAAACACTATTTTAGCATACCAATCGTAGGGAAGATGAAGATGATTACTTGCACGTCATGCAATAAACGTTTAGCGGCCTACAAACGCATTGCATCCGGAGAAAAATTGTGTACATCTTGCCTCTTCTCAAGCATTGTACGACAGGTCAGAAAGGCTATGAGTAGCTACCCCATAATTAAGCGTAGGGAGAAAGCGCTCTACATTGTTCGAAGCGATAGACCTAAGGTTTCGCTTGAAGCGTTACGCATCCTCCAACGCGCTACTCGAGGATTAGAGATCGATCTCTACGTTCTCTACGTAGTATTCGGAACGTACGAACCCATCGCTACGGAGGATCTTGACGAATGGATCAAGAGCTACGGAATTAAGCACAACGTTATCGTTGTACGTATGGACTACGTACCCAAGAGTTTCATCGAATACGTAAAGCTCTTGGAGGTACTAGCACGCATCGAAGCCACGAAGTTAGGTCTAGACGTAGTAATATCGCCTCTCTTTCGCGATGAACTTGTATTTCTATCTTTTATAGGTCTCTTAAAGCTTGAGAACCATGTATTCGGAGAAATAATGCCAGTAAAGATGAGTGGATCCTCACCTAGGATTTCAAGACCATTCTTTTACGTGTTAGGAATCGATGTCG
>JAMOOB010000126.1 GCA_027066265.1 Desulfurococcales archaeon | reverse complement strand
CTCTCACCAAGACAGGTCGCCGTACGTAGTGAAGACATACTGTATCCATTCAACGAAGAAGACATAGCATTCTTAACGCATTTCGTGAGAGTCGTTACCACATCGATAGAGTTATTGTATTCTTACACTAAATCCGTCGAGCTTATACAGAGCTACGTAATTGGATCGCTTAAACGATGTCGGTACTGTTTAGCACCTTCTAATACCGATCCCTGTCCTTACTGCGCAAGATTCGAAGAGCTGGGTTTAGACCTCAAGACCTTGGCGTAGATCATCAAGGTTTATATAGAACCCCTCTCTATCACCCCTTGGGTGATGTAGGTATGGCGCTCTACGGAATCCCAGTACTGATACTGAAGGAGGGTACCACGAGAACTCATGGAAGAGAAGCTCTTAGAGCTAACATACTAGCTGCACGAGTACTAGCCGAGATCCTAAAGACGAGCCTAGGACCAAGAGGATTGGATAAGATGCTAGTTGACAGCTTTGGAGACATCACGGTTACCAACGACGGTGCTACCATCGTTAAGGAGATGGAGGTTCAGCACCCAGCAGCTAAGCTACTCGTTGAAACTGCTAAAGCTGTAGACGCTGAGGTAGGGGACGGTACTACCTCGGCAGTAGTCCTAGCCGGCGCTTTGCTAGAGAAAGCAGAGCGCCTCCTCGACGAAGGTATTCACCCAACGATTATAATCGAAGGCTATAGGAAGGCTATGCAGAAAGCTCTAGAAATCCTCGATGAGATCGCGGTCAAGGTACCCGTCGGCGATCTCGAGAACCCAGAAGAGCGCGCTAAAACCAAGGCTGAGCTCAAGAAGGTTCTCTACACCACGCTGGCTAGCAAGTACATCGCTACACCAGACATCCTAGACAAGCTCATGGATATGGTTATCGAGGCAGCGTTCACGGCCGCCGAGAAGAAACCTGAAGGTACCTACGATGTCAAGCTAGACATGATCAAGATCGAGAAGAAGAAGGGTGCAGGACTTGGAGAGAGCATGCTTGTCTACGGTATTGTTCTTGATAAGGAGGTTGTGCATCCTGCTATGCCTAGAAGGGTTGAGAATGCTAAGATTGCTTTGCTAGACTGTCCACTCGAAATCGAGAAGCCCGACATCACTGCAAAGATCAACATCACCTCGCCAGAGCAGATCCGTGCCTTCCTAGAAGAGGAAGCCAAGATTCTAAGGGATATGGTTGAGAAGATTGCTGGTGTTGGTGCTAACGTTGTTATTTGTCAGAAAGGTATCGACGACGTAGCGCA
>JAMOOB010000125.1 GCA_027066265.1 Desulfurococcales archaeon | reverse complement strand
AGCTCGTTAATGATCTCTTCGACTCTTGGATCCCTAACAATCGCAACACATTTCTTGGCTCGAAACATTTCGCACGTTCTTAGGAACCTCAACGCGAAATCCAGATCATCATCGGGAACCCCATCAACGCGAAGCCTATATCTCTTGCTACCTTGAAAACACTTGACGAATATATTCATCTTTTTCAAACGTTTTCTCAGTTCGTTGCAACTAATGAACTCGACATAGATAACCATCTCGACTGAGCAATCCCTACGTCTCAATAATCCTCACCTACGTAATCCTCTTGCTCCTCGCAATACTCGTCGCATATATCTTCGCACAATCCATGTTCGTCGTCTTGCAAGGGCCCCAGAAAACCGCCTCCGCTACAATCACACCACTGAATACACCACTTTACGTACCTCTCCCACTCCCTGGCATCGGGAACGAGATCCATGTGCACCCCCGTAGATCGAGTAAAAAGATGATTATCGATTGAGCAGATGTTGAATATATTCACAACACTTTCCGTAGTTTATACAATCAACAATATTTTCCAAAGCATCGCATGAACATGGATACCTAGAGCCATCTACGGCAAGAAGTGCTTTGCTACGCATTTCGGGATCTTCGAACTCAAGCATTATGTCGTAGCATATATCGTTTCTGTTAATAACTATGCGCAACACTACATTCTCGAAGCGTTGGTATATCAAAATGTCTGATTTGAGGAGTCTTAGATCGATCTCGTTGAGCATCGATGTGGATCCGGATACTTCATCGCTTATCGTTACTTTGATGTGTTCGTTCATGGATGTCGCCTCCACGCATTTTGAAACAGAAGCAAGGTTAGAGATTTCTGCATATCGATCTATCTAGGAGCACTATCCATCCTCTCTCGTACTTCACAACGTTCTTCGCCATTAGGTACTCGAGGTACGTTAGGATAGATCTGCAGTAGACAAGGAGTTTTCCGATGCTATCGAAATCTGTGCACACGGTTTCTCCGCGAAACAGATGTTCGTTGAATTCCTCGAATAGTTCACTTAACGGAATACTTTCGTGCTTGCATATCATCGAGAGAATTATCTTCTCGAACGGGTTCGGAGCCATGTGTATCACCTGTTATCGTAACGTATGTGCACATGCTTAACTCTGCAATACTTAACAACCTCACTAATTTTCTTCAGAACCTCGTAGATGGAGCTAAGTGATGTGTGTATGACAAGCTTGCATTCCTCGGACGATTGCATTAGTTGCGCTCCTAGTTCAGTAGCTAATGGCAAGAGATAGTCATCTGCTCTACTTGCATGGATCTCGATTCGCGGAATTTCGAGTGCAGAGCATAGGATTGTGGGATGCGATTGTATAATCAACAATCTTTCCTCGGAGAAGATAACATTGTGTTCGTCGATTCGTGGAAGTTCTATCGCTAGGGGTTCCGTGCTCATGATCCTTGCTGATAGCGAACATTTTCCTGTGGCATACATCTGAACATTTATATCGATGAATATTATGTTGTTGTGCTTCTCAGAGATTGTTCGAGCAATGCTGAGAGTAGCGTCTAGGCAGGTTGGTCTCGGAATCGTAACGAGGTTGATTTCGTAGGTGTATATGTTGCGACTCCGATAACCGAAGATCATGGCTCGTCACCAGATGTGTTGAGCGATGTTCATGCTACGAATATTTTCGATGCCGATCAACGCTATGAGCTTCTCGACTACGTCGTGCAGGTTCGTGAAAGATATCACGCATAGCTTTGCGTTGCCGGGCACGGACACGTAACGAATCGATTCGTATGCTGATAGAAAGAACTGCTTCTCGAGTTCGCTCCTCGGTGGTATTGTGTGTGGAGGAGCGTAGACGCATACTTGCCAATAGTACGAGTCCTCGGTGATGGATTGCAGGTCGGTGTATACTTCGAGGATCTGATCGGATTCGATCGATGTGATGAATCTACGTAGCTCGCTCGGTATATCTGGTTCGATTCCCCTGATCGTAATGGATCCGGTAATGTGGGCACGGCTTCCCAACGCGATATCTATCTCCATTGCTGTGATGCAGAACGCGTAGCGCTCTACGAACATTGCTAGCGCTCGTATGAATCTCAGTAAGTCTCGGTGCGAAACATCGTCGTTGTTAACATTGATGATGTACTTATCCACGGATTTCAAGCCAACGATGCGCATGGAAAATCCCCCCGTGCAGATGCAAAGAAAAAACTACGTTGATGCTCGGATCGATTCGCGAATCCTGTTTATAACCATGTTCGTATAGCGTTCAACTACGTTGGGATGACGGTGCTTGATGTGCATTGTTAGAACTGCCACGTCGTTCCACAGCTTTTCGCCGCATAGCGTACATCTAGCGGTGCTTCCATTTCTTTCGATTATTGATGGCACGAGCTCCAGGATTATCGGAGCAACCTTCTTAACCATCGCTACGGCACGATGGAAACCGCCAGCTTTTTCTATGAGTCTACCGCTATAACCTCGAACGGCGTGCTTTGACAATCCATGCTTCCTGGCTACGGTTGACGGGCTGGCGTTGTTGGTAAAGTAATCGTACATCGCCTTAACGATTTCGTCGAGCGAGGCAAGCTTCTTGATCACGAGATACTCA
>JAMOOB010000124.1 GCA_027066265.1 Desulfurococcales archaeon | reverse complement strand
TCGTTAAGAGGGTTGAAGAGCTAGAGAACGAGCTTACGAAGCTCGTAAGCGACGTTGAGACAAAGCTTGGCAAGTATCGAGAGTTCCTGGATAGTTGCAACGTTCTCTACGACTACGGAATGGAGTGTGGAAAGGAGCTGAGCGAAACAGCAAAGAAGCTATGTAATATCATGGAGTGGCTGAAGAGCGTTGTGAATGAAGAGATAGAGATCCGTAGCATAGAAGACCTAGAGAAAGTACCTAGAGGTAGGCAACGAACTTGCAGTAGCCCCCGTGAAAATAAAATATCGTGAATTAGGCAAATAGATAAAACAAAAATAAGTTGAAATGTTATTCCGCCAACATACAATCTAAATGTCTATGAACGGTAATAAGTTGCTCAACACCTTGTAATGCTTGGCATAGTAGTTCGAGCGATATTTCATCAGCTTTTCTTACTGCTTCTTCGAATTCTAGCCGTAACAGTGTTTTTGCTTTCGCTACCAGCCACAGTGATAATCCGCCATGCTGTTCACGGCACCACACTTCATCAGCTAAATCCAAGATTTTTTCATCTAGCCTTAGCTTGTTCTTCATAGGGGATCCCCGTGAGAAAAAGAGATGAAAAGTCAGGGGTATATGTAGATAGTGTAATCATATTCACATTCCTGCATTTCGTCATCACAGTATATCAATTTTCTTTCTATACGTATTAATCCTTTCTCTTGCAATTCTAGAATTGCCATCCACCAGTCGGTAAATCGTCGAAGAACACTAGTGTCACTAGGTGGGATTACCGCTTTTTGCCTAGTCAATAACTTTAATAGAAAGTCTAGCCATACTTTTACCTCGATAATTGGCGCAAATTGTATTAGATACTTCAATCCATCCTTAGGTTCTTTTACTTCGCGTACAATTACCAAATATTGATAGTAATAGCATCCCTTTCTTCTCCTGATTTCTACTTTGAAACCTAATAATTTTAACATCTTTAACATACGTTTAACTGTTCTTGGATCTGATGGAATGTTTATAAAAATTCTGTTATTACCCAGCAAATGGTTCACGACGATAGGTATTACAACATCAAGAGCATTTAACCACGATTCATAATCTAGAGAATCTCTTATACGCGGAATAACTTGCACGCGGACCATAAGCGAACCCCCGTGATTTAGATGCATAATGGTAGAAAAAGGTGTATAGAGCGAGGATTGCCAATAGAAGTGATAGAATGAGATGAAAGAATTTGCGGTATTTCAAGGCTCCGAATAGTAGAGATATTGAATACGACATTAACGTTGCCGATAAATTGGGTATAGACAACGAATATAATAAATATAGCAAAGATATAAGGATAGCATAGATAATTTGAAGCGATATACAAACGAGAGCAACGAAAACAAACAGTCTCATGATCCCCCGTGGAAACAAAGATGGAAAAGTTATTCGAGTGACAGAGCAAGCGACGAACAGCCACCGCCATAGGGATCGTTGCACATGTCAATCAATGATATTACTAACTTGGTACCATTATCTAAGATTATCACCATCCTGTCAGCCTCATAGAGTCCTCTTGGTTTCTCGAATTGAATATCCATAATTTTTCTGCCTTTTGCCTTTTCAATTATTTCTCTAAGGCTAGGCATGGGAGATCCCCGTGCAAACGGAAAAAGAATTGAGGATAGTTATTGTACTAACTGTTCCAGAATTTGATTTAGTTTTACCGGGTTAGTTGCCTCATATGGCGACATCTTTATAATCCTAACGTTGTCATCATCGTATATTGCGAAGTATACGTAACCATAGTGGAATAATCCACATTGAGGACATTTGGTATTGTTAAGAATCTCTAGTAGTTCTTTAGTATTCTGTGCCACAGAAACTTTGACAGAATTCTCAAACCTGTCAATCACTATAAAATCGTATCCGTACAGACGTTGAATTATGAGAACCGCAACATAATTATCGTCATTAATTGTATCGATTAGGTGACAAACAGATTTAAGTTCATACAAAGTTAGTTCAATTTTCCCGGCCATGGAGAATCCCCGTGGGGAGAGTGGGGTCATTGGGCCCTCGTGTTGGCGACGTTATTGGCATTATTAGTATTGTTGTGGTTTGGCAACGTTGGCAACATTGCTGTCATCGGGGGATCACCCCTCCAAATTGCTAGAAATTATTGTAGTTGCTGAAGATTGTTAAGAATGGTGGTAGAATGATATAACAGTCATCGGGCCCTCCAACCCCCGTGGAAAGGTCAAAAAGTCATTGTTTAACGGGGATTACAACCGGTTCGGGAATAGCATCCATATCGACGAGATAGTATTCGTCAGCAATTTCATATAGCTTGCGAGCGATTAAGTGTGCTATTACTATTACATATGCTCCACGTCTCTTCACTTCTTGCAATGCTTTTGCATAGTGATTGTCGCCGGCAATCAATATTAAAACTTCGCTATCGAACTCATTCATCAGGTATTTCTCGATTTCTCTGTCTACTAACTGATTACCTTGTATCTTTTTATTATAATAATAACTTGTTAATATCGTTACTAGTCCTGGCACATGCACGTTGTTTACGTTGAAAGCTAGTCGCTTTACGATTCTGTAAACCCTGCTAAGATTACGATTAACGAATTGTAAGGCGTGGCGTAGGTATTTTCTAGCATTCTCGTAATCAACAACAAGAATTGCCCTGGGTTTGTACATAGGAGAATCCCCGTGTGAAAAAGGAGAGATGGAAAAATGGTTAGATATGATAAGGTAGACGAGGATCAACCTGGATCTTAACGTTATTTCGTATGAGTAGAGATAGCGGTATGTAAATGTTGTTGTCGAATAGTTTGATTCCAACAATCTTGTTATTATGTATCACTAGATTACTTATCGGAAGAACGATTTTGCTGATGTTAGTCTCTACCACTACTTTTTTGTAACGAATCGAAACCGATTTGATCTGTCCGATCATGGAGAACCCCCGTGGGGAAAGAAAAGTGAAAAAAGTCAGGACATTTTGGGCGAGGTAATGATTTCGAGAAACGTAGCATTCTTTCTGACAATGTTTTTAACAACCTTGGGACTGCGCCCATTCCTCGATAGCACTTTATAGCTGAATGACTTGAAAAAATCTATTACTAAGTCAGGTCTGTTATGTAAAGATATGTACAGTACATCTACGAGTTCAGGATTGTTTCTCAACGTCTTCTTAAGTTTTTTCATTAGCTTGTCGCGAGTGCTGTTCTTCATTGGTAAGCTATGTAAATAGAAGTTATAGAAACTGATAAGAGCAGTTATCTTATTCTTCAACGCCATAGAAGGATCCCCCGTGGGTTTTTGGCCCCGCCCCACGGTCCCCATCCCCGAGCGTCGGTCACCCCGCCTTGCGGCGGGGATCATTCCTCATCACCGGGGTTACGGGGGGTCATCCCGTCGCACCCCTTGCGGGGGTCATCCTTGGTCGCCCCCCGCCCCACCCGCGGCCTCATCCGGCCGCGGTTGCCCCGCCGGGGACGGGGCTCCCCCGCCATCTGGCGGGGTTAGGGGAGGTTCATTCCGTGGGGCGGGGCATCATCTGGGAACCCCTACTGGGGTTCCCATCTGTCCTCCCCCACCCCCATTTCCACGGTAATCGAACCGAGGAGTCGTGCAATCCTAAACGTGTTGTCTACCCCGAGGGTGTTACCCTCGGGGTATGCAATGTATGCAATACGAACGTGCAGTAGGAGGGGGTGGGGTCATCGTCATCCCGTCTTGGGGCCGGCCCCCCGTGGCCGGCCCCGCACCAAGGGGCGGCCCGTGGGGGATCCGGGGGATAGCGATCCCCCGTAACCCCCACGGGGATGGGTTAGGATGTAACGGTCATTGCCCCGCGACCGCCCCCGCCCGCGGGGCTCCCTGACGGCCATTTCGTCACGGCTCGGTTCATTCCCGCCCCGGGGCCTTCCCCGGGGCGGGGCCGTTCCATATATATCTGGGGGCCGTCCGGTATATATACTTTTCCATATCAAACAATTGAATGGGTAGCCCTAAAAGAATGGAATACCATGGAGGGGGCTCTGATGGTATCCTTCAGACCTCTCCATGTGCCGTAACTAGCGAATACCTTGAATACGATGAGAAGAAGAGACGTTATCGCGTGAAGAAGCTTTGTAGCTAAGCTAAAGCTTGGTACATCTCACGAATGTATTGCGTCAGCTTGAGCAGGAGGGGAAGGTAGTGGATGTCTAACTATGGAAGAGTATTTAATGGAGGTATCGATGGTTCTCTGGGGATGGGTATGCCTAGGCGCGTAAGCGTTGTTGATCTCTTCGGCAATCGTGCGCTTGTTAGGGTGAGGTACGAGATAGATCTGTCGACGAATCCTAGGGTGAGGGAGCTGAAGTACGAGATCGAAAGGCTTGAGCGAGAGATGAGGAGGCTGGTCAGGGACATTCTATCGAGGAAGCCCTTGGTCTACGCGGTCAACGCCATGGCTGGGAGGTACTCCATAGCCTCGGTATCCCCCGACGTCGTTACTCTATTCGTTGGCGTCGGCCCGTTCGGTAAGAGGAAGGTGCTGGAGCTGGATGTTGACAGGGTTATGGAGTTGATAGATCAGTACCGCGAAAAGGTTGAGCACGAGCTGGAGAGAGCTAAGGAGGAGATGGCCAAGGTATCGGAGGAGATCAAGAAGCTTCAGAGTGGAGGCGGTAGCAAGCTAGTCAAGCTGTTCCGAGGCATGAAGCTCAGGATGCTCGAGAAGAGGTTCGAGGAGTTGAAGCACAAGGTTCAGTCGCTGAGCAGGTTGCTGGAGGAGCTCAAGAACGTTCGTAGGGAGGACGTCGAGAAGCTGATCGAGAAGCTTCGTAGGATAATCGAGGAGTACGACGAGAAGATCGAGGCCAAGAAGGAGAAGCTGAGGGAGTTAATCGATAGGCTGATCCACGAAGCTAGCAACAGGATTCCGCAAACCCTGAACATCCCTGGTCACGGCACGCTCGAGCTATCCTCGCTCTACGATTCCGATACCAAGCTGATCGCCGAGTACGTAGGCACCCTAACGCTTCCGAGACACTTCGAGGATATATACGAGGCGGAACACTACGTAGCGACCATAGTGCCGGCGATGCCTAGGATACTGGTAACAGCCTAGGGGCGATAACTATGGCGGAGAGGAAGCCGGTCGTAGAGCTAAGGATCAGCACGCCTGCTCCGGTACTCAGATTCGTTAACCGAGCCGACTTCATATGCCAGCTGTTCCTCAAGTACTTTCCTTCTGGCTGGTATCGATACAAGGCGTGGATCTACGAGGATGGTCACCGAGTCAAGGGTTTCGAGAGGAGCTTCTTCGTGAACCCTCGATGCATGGCGGGCGAGCGCCAGGGAACATCCTTTGGTTTCGACCTCGAGTTCACCAAGCCTGGTACGCACAGGGTATGGATAGAGATCGAGCTGTATGGACCGGATGGAAAGCTGGTGTGGAAAGGTAGGAGCAACGTTGTTGAGGTAACCTACGCGCCTCCGGGATCCAGGAAGAGGATAGAGATGGAGATCCTTAGGGTTCCCAAGGAGGTCATGCTAGGTGTCGAGCCGAAGAAGTGTCCGCATATCGTTGGAAGGGTCGTAGTCGAGGGGTATCCGCCGGGGACCTACAGAATGGATGTGGTGGCCTACGACGAGACCGAGGATCGAGAGCTATCGGTATCGGCTAAACGAATCAATCGGTTGACCGAGACGAAGAGGATAGCCGAGTTCCCGTTCATAGTCCACCTCTACGGCTTCAAGCGAGCGGGCGAGCACAGGATAGCTATCCACGCAATGATCCTCGACGAGGGAGGGAACGTGTTGTGGGAGGACAGTAGGTGTGTCACTATCAACGTGGTTGAGGAGAAGAGGAAGGAGAAGAGGAGCGAAGGCGAGAAGGAGGGCAACAAGGAGAAGGAGAAGCGAAAAGAGAAAACACCTACAACATCTACGAGCACCAGCGCATCTATCGGTCGTACGCCCGTAGGTGTAGAGGTATCGCTATCGTTTGCACCCAGCTACGGAGGTAGCGAAGGTGGTGGAAGAAGGGTTTCGGAGATCCTCGTTCTCTAGGCAACGCTCCTCTTCTTCTCTGCTTCGCTAACGCATTTCGTTACCTGATTGACTAGCTTGGCGAGGCTCATCTGGAGCTTCATCTTCTTGAACGAGGACATTCTCTGCGTCGCCGTAGCTACGCACATGTATGCCGCGTTGCAGAACTCCATAGGCATCCTACCATCCTTGCATAGGCCGAGCATCGATAGCGGAGCGCCGACGATGTAGAGTTTCCTACATCTATCGCTCATCGGGTACAGCATCTCGTCACCGATCATCCGCTCGTAGATATTCCTTGCATGTATCCTGGCCGCCTCGTGGATGCAGACCAAGATGTTTCTAAGGTTCTCGTTCTTGATCTTGAGATCGTCGAGAAGCTTCTCGAACTCGTCCATGTTGGGGATAGGCATGCAACCACCGTGGGGAAGCGTAGGTAGGAAGAATAAAAATATGTGAGGTTTAGGAGAGGAAACTCGCTAGATAACGATTATCTCGGCTCGCTGAAGCGGTAGTATCTTCATCTCTCTCCTTCTAAGCCAGGGCTCCGGAATCTCGAAGAATCGACGTTCACGTAGCCTCCTAGCAACCTCCTTAAGCTCTGGCTCTAGCCTCGTCGCTATCTCTTCAAGCCTTTTCTCGACATCTTTTACGGCGTCTCGCAACCTAAGCAACGGCTCGACCTTCCTGAGGGCGGTATCCACGGTCGCTCTGATGGCTCTCAGGATGCTGAAAGCATCCTCGATCTGCTTCCTAGCTATGTCGATCAGCTTCTCTAGCTCTTCCCTACTCCTAATCTCCGTGTACTCAGCGGTTCTGAGCCAGGTTACCGCGGCCGTAGCCATGTCTATCGGTAGCCTCAGAAGCGCTTCACCGTTGCTTCTCCACGAAAACCTCTTGACTATGCTGAACGCAGGGCTCCTATACTCTATCTCTACGTAGATGTCTCCCTTGCCAGGATCGAACCTAGTCCTAACGACACCGAAGTGCAACCTAGCAACGGCGCCAGCCAACCTCATTCCAACCACCGCAAACAAGTACAATAACCACGTTAATAGCCCTAGAACGACCAATCGCAGTACACTCCTATACAGATATACTGTATATACTGGGCGCGCCTCGGTAAACCAAATATTCGTAGAGACCATCATGTAGTCGGTGCAGAGGATGTCAATAGACGTGGTTCCGAAGCTGAACGAGATCAGCTTCGAAGACGTTGTCGAGACGTGGCTAGAGCTAGCGAGCAAACTTAATCACAGTACTCCGAGCGAGATCCTGGAAAGAAAGAGAAGAGGATTACCGTTGTCGGCGTTGCCTACCGTCGAACAGCTAGCCAAGAGGCTCGGTGTCGATCCTGTCAAGCTGTTGAAGATTCTCGAAGCTCGCGCTAGTAAGGGTATGGTCATAACTAGGATCCTCCACGAAACAGCGTCGCTAGCGACTCTCGACGAGAAGGCTAGGGCAAGGATGACGGTGGTGGATATACCTTACAAAGCGTTGCAGAAATACGTGGAGGAGTTGTTAACGAAACGAATCGGGTTGCTACACGAGTTGCTTCGCATAGTTCTCGAGATAGTAAAGAAGATCGCGACCAAGCCTGCCGGATACATCTTTAAGCAGAGGATACCCGTTCCCAGGGAAGGCACGGAGAGGTACCTCTACGTAGTTGTCGAGAAGAATCCTGGTGGAGACGTAGTTGTCGAGATCAATCTCGCGTACTCGAAGCGATCGAAGGGAAGCGAGCTGTTCAAAATCGTAGTACCTTCAAATCCAAGCAACTATGCACCGCTCTCGATCAGAGCGTTCTTCGTAGAGAACGAGGTACATATCAAGCCAATGATAGAGGGACTCAAAAAGATCGCTAAATCAATCACCTAACACAACCTGTTTTCACATCCACAAACCCCACTCTTTTCGCACACGTTGCTCTCTACGTATGTTGAAGGTTGTAGAACATCTACAAAGTAACGTACATCGCAATACGTAGCGAAAGCTTATCACCGTTCTACGAAGCGTAGAGAGATGGTGGGATGGGTGCGTATCAAGAGCATGTTCGTAGCTATCGTAGCTACGATAATCCTCTCCACGCTAACGATCTTCGCCTACGATCTCCTCGCTAAGCACGAGAAGCAACTAGAGTATGCGAAGCTCGTTAACTACCTAACCGGCTCGCTGAACAAATCGATGAAGGTAAGGCTGAGGATCTACAAGAACGGCGAGCTAGTGTACGAAGACCCCAACGACCCCATCTCCATACAGTGGCTAAAGCTAGTAGCGAACGTATTGTTCGGATGCTACTACATGGGATGCGCACAGACGTGGTACGATGTCGATGGTAACGCGCATCAATTCATTGATACCGAGTACGGGGGGACTAATCCAATTCCGGCGCTAGCGGTAGGAACAGGAACCACGACATCTCCATCGGATTACAAGCTCGTTAATCAGGTAGCAATAGCGCAACTTAATAGTAACAACGTTATTGTTAGCGATACAGGTACCTCCTACAACATCAAGTATAGGTACACGTTCGATTTTAGCGCTTCGTACACGATTTCGGAAGCGGGTCTACTCCTATACGTGGATGTCAATCTCTTAGGTGGTCGCACCAATGTGTACGTGCTTGTTGCGCACGATACGTTTCCTGGTGTAAGCGTAGCTCCGGGAGATACGCTATCCATAGAGTACGAGATAGTGTTGGATTACAGTAGTCCCCCATTTACGAGGCGTTTCTGGCAATTTTTGGCAGATTACTTGCTAGGATTGCGTGGAGTAGGAGCACCGTTATCGTCTTACAGAATGGATCTTGCAGTAGATCTTCTTAGTGGAGGAAGCATTTATGATGAGGTTCGTGAAAAGGTGTACTTCGCGTACGTGTTGGCAGATCACTCTTGGAATCCCGACGTTAGTATCCCGGATACGGATCTCGGCGAAAAATGGTTGCCACGTAAATGGGTTGTGCATGTGTATAGCACCGGTATCTCGATCAACGCAACGCTCATTACTGAGAATACAAGCGAAACATATAGTGTGTATGGCATAGCGCTATTCCTGTGCACCGATAGTGATGCTGGCACTTGGTATAGAGAAACTTACTATCTCATAGCCTACGTTCGTCTTGGTAATGCTCCCGTAACCGTTGACTGGACTAAGTGGTTCTACCTGAACATGAATCTCTCGGTATCGTGACGGTGGTGCTATGTATGTGCGTAGGAGCGTTCTAGCGATCTCGATAGTTTTGCTAGCTTTCCTCGCGTCTACCCTTCTATTCTGCGCAAGTAGCTCCGAATCGTTTAGTTACAACATCAAAGGTGTCTTCAGCATTGTATTGCAGGCATCGAACGGAGTCGAATACTTGGTTCATTCACTAGGATCCACAACAAGTTACTCTCTCGAGCAATCTGTATCCGTTGAAAGCAATAGTTATCGCCTTGTCCCTGAACATCTCTACGAAGAAAAGCAATCCGTATCTACCAAAAACAATGTTTACAACATAAACGTTGTCTTCGAATGTCTCTACGAAGAAGGTTGTAGGCTCTACGACGCCGAGGGAAATGTTGTTCGCGAACCGAACGATCCGTGGGTTATCCCTGAGCTGAGCTATAGGCTTCCAATAGTCTACGTTCTCTTGGCGAGCCAGGCTCCGATAACTGTGGTGATCAACGATAGCAAGCTTGTTTCGTGGATCCTTGGCAATGGTAGCGTAGCCGTAGCGATCGGGAACCAAGCTCTTCAGCCAACGGATTTCGATGTGTACAACGTTACCGTGACCACCGCTGTATTGAAGGTCGGGATCAAGCCCAGTAGCTTCGGTGGTACCTGCGACGATGTATGGATACGGCTGAGCGACGGAACGTGGCTCAAGCCGGTGAAGGTCGAGTCGGCGACGTCTGGGCACTATTGCTACGGCTACTTCAAGGTCAAGTCTGGAACAACGATTACTGCGGTTGGTATGCACCATACGAGCTCTGGTTGGAGCGATCCAACCACTGTGGTTATCTACAACGACCTGACGGGAGATCTTCTGTACCAAACAACGGTGTCTAGCCATACGTGGGACGATTCTATCTATGGCTCGAGCTACTTCGAGTACGTAACCGTGAGCTACACGGTTCCCACAGATATACCGATAGAGAAGAGAACGTACGTAGAGCTTGTGTTGAACGTAGTTCCCTCGGATCCCTACGGATTCATCTACCTCTACTACGGTACCGGGAGCGGGAGCTTGATCGAGCAGGTGCAGACCAAGTCATCCCTGGATCCAGCGACGGAAATCATCGATCCTTGCTCCATCGTTCAGCTCAGGAACCAGTTCGTAACACCCACGACTACACCTCCAGCTACCGCAACCACTACGACTGGTAGGTTCACGTTCTCGTGGAGCATCAGCTTCACGATTCCTTCATTCAGCGTACCGGAACCTACCTTCGGTGTTGAAACTCCCGAGCTACAGTCGTGGAGATCGATACTGATGCTTGGTCTGTTCCTTGGGTTGTACATCATCTATACGAGGCTTGAGATCGGCCCGTTCCAGGCGTTGGCTATGTCCGGAGCGATTTCGTTCGTGATATCGTTCATACTCTTCGGGTTCGACTGGGTATCGGCAGTATTGCTAACGTTGACGTTGGCCGGCATAACGGCGTGGAAGCTTCTTGGCAGGTAGCATGAAACGAATATTTTGCTCACAAGTGAGCCGATTGTTATGGGTGTAGAAGGTATGAACATGAAGAAAGGCATCTCTCCCGTGATAGCAACCGTAATAATCGTGGCCGTAGCGATAGCCATAGCCATAGCCACGGCGGCGTGGATAATGAACGTGTGGGGAACCATCAGCGGAGGAATAGAGATGCTCAAGATCTATCCAGACAGCAAGATATACGACAACGGAACCGTGGTGCTACACATCAAGAACGATGGATCCGCTACTGCCATAGTGAAGAAGATCGAAGTAGTTGGAATAGGCGTAGATCCCAATCCAACAGGAGATACCCACATCGATGCAGGAAAGGACGGAATCATCAAGGCCAAAGTAGGGCAATGCATCGCCGGTGCATTCTACCTAGTTAAGGTATATACCGAGTCAGGAAACGTTTACCAAGCGCACATCCAGTGCATACCGAGCTAAGATCTTTAACAAACAAACTCTTTTTACAAAACATTTTATTGTATAACATCATATCCGATCTTCACGTTTGCTAGCGGTGGTCTAATCTTTGCTGGTGCGTTGATCTGTAGCAATACGTATAGCCTGTTCATCAGCTCGCGTGTCGTGATGAATATTATCTTGTAGTTCTGCAACAATCTACGTACGAGGTCTTCAACTTCTTCTCGGCTTATGGTTCTGTTCTTGATCTTCGACTTTATCTCGTGAATGTACTCTCGTTGTACGGTGAACAGTATCTCTACGAACTGTATTATTCTATCGATAATGATATCGATGCTGTGGACAGGATCAAGTATCTGTCCACCGAGGGGCGTCGATACGTAGTATTTCATGATCAACTCGACTAGCTTTGAAACTTCTAGAGGAATCCTCTCTAGCCGTTGCTCGTAGTCTTCGGGTCTGTAGGGCTCGAGCAATTGCTTCGCTATCTGTTGGAACAGCGATCGTTCTACCGATTCGGTATCGACCCTGATAATAACTCCCTTCGGCGTAGACCTTCCAGGTCTACGTCTATCTTCTTGTTGTTGAAGTGGTGGAGCAGGGTACGCCACGCGAAACACCTAGAATACCGTGAGCTATCGAAGAAAATAACCGTGTTATCGCCACTTGGATTCGAATGCGTAGTACAACAAAGATATGAAGATCAGCACCACTACGCCTAGGGACGATATCAATACCATGCCTAGCCAACTATTGAGATTCCAAACGAAGGAGTCTACGAGCGAGGCAAAGCTGTGGACTCCAGGGAAGGAGGAATTCATAACGCTTTCCAGCCCCGTTACCGCGCCGTAAATGAAGTTCAGCGCCTCCATAATAGCTGGGAACGCTACGATCAGTACCAGCACCGTAAGCACATACTTGCCCACGGTCCAGCTACCCATGGCATCCTCCCTAACGTTAATACTCTCACACACGTTAATAGCGTGATGGTGGAGGAGCGGTGGAGTATTTAAAGATGGTGTTGATAGGGATAGCGATACTCGCCACCATGATAGTCGTATCAATGATCGTCAAAATCGTTACTGCCGCATTCAGTATACCAACGATGCCTATATGCTTCGACTTCACGAACGTCAAGATCTCGGCAATCGTTGGCTTCGGCGCCGTTTGCATAGGTTTTGCGCTCTACGTATTCCTAGTCTTTATACCGTCGAGGATACGAGAAGGTAGCGAATACTAGCGTAGGTGATGATGCATGAGGTTCTTGGCGGTCTTCCTCCTGATGTTCCTGGTAACCGCGCTAATCATATTCGTGGTTAGGCCGCTGTTCTACTCCCTCAATGAGATAGATAGCAGAATCGATGAAGAACTTCGGAAGCTTAACGAAACGTACCAGGGAAACATCACGGTCGTGGATCTAGAATCGAGCCTCGCCCCATTTGCGAAGCTCGTAGAGATAGCAATAATCGTTGGAACGCTCTTTATCTTTGCAGCGCTCTTCATTCATACAAGGAGGAGAGAATGAGTTCGGCGCTTCCATGCTACAAGGTCTATCTTTCATGTAGAGGAAAGGTGCGTACCATTCCGTACTTCCAGGTAGTTTCAAAGGGTTTCGTCTTCGGTGATTGCGAGGTTGTTTTCTGCTATCCTAATCCATGCAAGCTCGATCCGGGAACCAAGATCGAGTTCGTTAAGAAGAAGGAGTACGAAACCAGGGAGCTACAGAACAACGTTGCTATCCACGAACGTAGAGAGAAGCGGGAGGACGTCTATGTCTATCCAAAGAAGGTTTGGCACGAAGTGAAGAACGAGTACATTCAGCCATTGATCGAGGGTCAGCCACCGGACAACATAGGGCTTCTGCTTCTCGGTGCACCGGGAACCGGAAAGTCTAGGCTCTCGAGAATAATCTCCGATATGATAGGTGTTCCCGCGATAGAGATCCAACCAAACAAGATCTTTCATCGATACCTCGGAGATTCAGAGAAGGCTGTTGCCAACATTCTCGAGACTGCTAGGAGAATGGAGCCGAGCGTTGTGATCATAGATGATGCGGAGTATCTACTAGGAGCTAGGAAACTGGCATCCGAAACCGAGAGGCATTGGGCTCTGCTCAACGTTCAGAACATTCTGTTCAACTTCATGCAGAAGGCATACGACGAGGGTAAGAGAATACTCTTCGTAGCTTCGAGCAACGTTAAGCAAAGCGAGCTCGACCTAGCATTCCTGCGCTACGGAAGATTCGGTGATCCAATCTACGTACCTCTACCGGATCTCGAAGCCGTTGAGTACGTAATGAGGTTCTACCTCGGCAACAGGCCCGACATCAAGGATCTTGCAAGAAAATGCGTTAATAGCGGACTATCGATGGCCGATATCATGCACATTATTAAGCGCATGAAGAAGGGCCGGCCATTCGAGGTAAAGCCGAGGCATGGGCGAGGATACGTAAGGCTCTTCGCTGATCCGATTCCGGAGTT
>JAMOOB010000123.1 GCA_027066265.1 Desulfurococcales archaeon | reverse complement strand
GTTTATCCTCAACGCTAATCCCGTGGGCATGTCGTAGTACACACCCTTGCCAATAAGATCTGGGTAAACGCATTGTTTTCTAACCTTGTCATAGAATACCAGCACGTATAGTTCGGATACAATACCATTCGGCAATCTCATCGATAAAACCTTTGCTGGAATCATGCCTAAGAAGGTTGATTTAAGTTGTGAGCTAAGTAATGAAAGTGGGATCCTGAACCCGCATACTGAACAGTATGGTATACCCCGATCGCTACGCGTACACATGACGGTAATCGAGGGTCTTCCAATACTATATGCAATTCTATACCTATTCACAGTAATGTTGTCGATCACGAAGGATTTTGGTGCTGGAGGAGCGTGAATAATCGCTGCCAATACATCGTTACAGTTCAGAATCTTCACATAGCATGCAAATTTTTTCGAAGTTCCGCAGTCAATTCGTACTAAGTTCACGAGTTTCGTCGAAACCTCTTCAACAAATTTGCGAGCTGCTTCGACACTATCGAATTCGAGTTCCATTCCTGCATTGAGGTACCGGGGTTCGAGTACCAAGGTTAGTGGTAGGATGCTTACGTTGGTTACGGTTAAGGAGGGATGGTATAGTAGGAAGGAGCCTACGTAAACCTTGGTACCGTTATCGAATACATAGAATGCAGCGCTATTAGAAACATTTACCAATACATCGTATAAGTGAATAGGTTTAGTGCTAGTCCTCGGAACTAGGAATACCTTGACGAGATCAAACGATTCATTCAGTTTGTGTATCTCTATCGTAAGCAACGATCCATTCAATGGAATGCAATTACTACCTATGCAGAGCTCGTAAGAAGGTACATCTTTCGAAAATCTCGAGAGTAAACCTTTCGTACCGATCTCGATAATGTACGTAGCATGATGAGTTTCGCCATTTGGTTTAGCCGAAATAGGGGAGAGAATCAACGTGGACAATGATAGGGAAACTACGAGGAAAAACCTCAATAGCGCAAATAATTTAACAGAAATGTTAGAGTTCATGACTCTCAACAAACGTAACAATCGTGAGAACTTATCTCTTTCTTCTTTATAGCAATTGATTTAAATATCCCTGCAATAGCCTTTTAATTATAAAAGGCACTCGTGAATACGATGATCGTTGCAGGTGTTGATGAAGCTGGTCGAGGCCCTGTTGTTGGCGATATGTTTGTTGCGCTCGTAGCTATGGAACGTGACAGCGTTTCTATGCTTACGAAGTTCGGTGTTAGGGATAGCAAGGAGTTGTCTAGGGAGAGACGTGAAGAACTTCTCAAACACATACTCAAGCTAGTACGCGTAGTCGTAGTTGCTAGGGCTACGCCTAGAGAGATCGATTCTACGAACCTCAACACGCTCTTCTCCGAGAAGGTAGCTAGGTGCATCGCTATCGCTAGGAGGAAGCTCGGTACCGGGTTCGTGGTCTACGTAGATGCGTGTGGAGATCCTTCGAGGATATCGATGGCTGTGAAACGTCGTCTCGAAGCTATGGGGATCCTAGACGTGGAGATACATGCGATGCACGGTGCCGACAAGTCTATTCCCGTCGTGAGTGCTGCAAGCATAGTGGCAAAGGTTTTGAGGGATCGTCACATCGATGAGTTGAAGAAGATCTACGGAGACTTCGGTAGCGGATATCCATCGGATCCAAAGACGCGTAGATGGCTCGAGCAGGTAGTTTCTAAGGGTGAGATACCTCCGATCGTTAGGAAGAAGTGGAGCTCCGTGAAGAGACTTAGCACGAAAACGTTGCTGGACTACCTTGGGCGAAACGAGTAGAGTCGTTCATCCGAGGAATACCCTCTCCTACCACTACCTAGCGACTATCTATATAGGCTTGCTAACGAGCGTAGTGGGTGGGTTATGAAGATAGCTATCGTCAGCAGAGCTCCTCCAGCTCGATGTGGAATCGCTGAGTACACGAGCATGCTGAGCGAGGAGCTCGCTAAGCTACACGATGTCGAGATCGTTCTGATCGGTAATCGCGAGGATAAGGAGGGTCTACCCGAGAAGTATCGAGAACCGTACTCTGGAATCGATGTAATCAAGTGCTTCAACAGTGGTAGACCTGGGTTCTCCGAGTTCGTTAAGTGTGTAGAGGAGTTGAAGCCCGATATCGTGCACATTCAGCACGAACACGATCCGTTTCCGAGCATGGTAGAGTTCCTAGAAGCTGTGAAGAGATTGAAGGAGCTTGGCGTCAGGGTCGTGGTAACGCTGCACACGGTAACCCATGCGTTGGCGGGGTACGAATACGTAGAGTTCCATCGAGCGCTCGCAAAGCTCGTCGATGCGATAATAGTGCATAGCGCACTCCAAGAAAACGAGCTGATCGCGCAAGGAGTTCCATCGGAGAAGATACACGTAGTTCCCCACGGAACCGCTCTCAATCCATACAAAGATGTTGTGAGCAAGAGGTTCGTCCTAGAGAAGCTAGGTCTAGACCCCGAGCTCGCTAACTACGTAATCATATCGACGCCGGGCTTCGTTAGGAAGGATAAGGGTCTCGATGTTCTGCTGAAGATGTTCAGCATCGTGAAGAACAAGATCGATGCTAAACTGGTACTCTTCGGAGAACCGCAGGGAGATGGTTACCAG
>JAMOOB010000122.1 GCA_027066265.1 Desulfurococcales archaeon | reverse complement strand
CCCTTCGTACAGGACCCCGCTGTCGAAGTACTGTGTCCACAGGAAAAACGTTGTGTTTCGTTGGGGTACGAACCGTGGAATTGCTTTGCGGAGACTATCTAGAGAGCGAGGAGGATCCGAACTATCCTCTCCAACGCATCTACGTTCCATCTCTTCCTAACGGGATCGAACTCTAGGCGAGGAACGTAGGGTATGGAGTAGGTTACGAGGTTCGTCAACGGTATCACCGATAAGTTAAGTACTTCGCATCCGGAAGCGTTGAGGAACCTACGTACTGCTTGCGATAGCTCCAATGCGTACGAGCCATAGCTTCGAATCGATGTTGCTAGGAAACCCTGCCTCGATAAGGCTACGGAACACGTCGCTGGGTGTCTAACGAGTACTTCGCAGATGTTCTCAACATCGTTGCTGGAGCACTTGGCTAGCGCTACGATAAGGGTATCCATCCCTTCGTGGATCCATAGCCTACGTACGCGAATACCAACGATCGATCTGCTCAGGGATTCTAGGTAGCTACGTACCGAGCTCCTCGAGATCCCTAGCTTCGTAGCAACCTCATCGATGTCCATCAAGGGATCGAGTTCGAGTACCCTAGCCAAGCGAAGAAGATCTACATCGAGCTCGATCCTCTGCTCTTCGCATCGACATAGATACGCATCGAAACTCCTTCCCGAGAGCATGGTTACGACATCCACGAAAGCCTTCACGAGTCCCTGCGTACGCGAAAGCTCTACGAACATCTTCAACGCATCGAGATCCGGAGCACCGTAGTACCTCTCGTCAAGGATCGCAAACGTATCGATGCGATCAGAGCTCTGGAGAATCCTCGAGATCCTCTCAACGCCATCCCTAGGTACGTAGAGAACCAGTATCGAGCTCGCTGAGTAGGAATCCATGCAGGAACGAATGAAGGGAACCTCCAAATCCTGAGGAAGCTTACGACAGATACTCCTCGGAACGACGATGATCATCAGAGACAATCCGAAGGATCGAAGATCGTAGTTCGCTCGAAGAACGATCCTCCCCATCCCGTGGAGCTCTACCAACTTATTCACAACGCGGTAAGCATGAGAACGAGAGAAACCAAGCTTCTCTACAAGGTAGCGCACAACCATAAGCTTGGAAACAACTTTAGCACGGTACAGCTCCTTGACGAGTCTAAGAAACTCTATCGACAATCCCTAGACACCTCCGTAGAGTACGTACGTCGTAGGTATAAAGATGCGTACCGGAGATCGTCTACGAACATTGCGAGCATAGAGATCCACATCGTTCTGCTCGGATCCGTGGATAGATTCAGCGTCTAGGTAACGCGATTTGATGGATACCCAACCCACGTCGTGACACCAACAAACAGTTCAATCGGTGAAGGTACGGATCCCTCCCAACGTTACCCAGGTATCCTTATCTTCCTCAAGGCTTCCGGCAACTTTATGATTCGTGGCTTGATCTTCGATAGATCTACGACTATCGTTATCCTCGGATTGAGTCCTTCCTCGATGTGCTTCAACTTTATCGGTATCGAGAAACGTAGATCGTAGGTTCTAAGAGTATCGACTTCGAATACATCGATCGATAATAAGACGTGTAGAGATATCGATAGCCCAGTCACGTTCTTTACGTGTTTCCTCCACGCTGAAAGCACTTCATCTCTAAGCTTCTTGAACACCTCTACAACGCTGCTAAGATTGTTATCCGTTGCAACACCTAGAAGCTTCAGTCTTGCGTACGGCATCGCGACGAAGATTCCTGCAAGGAATGGTCTGTGGAAGCCGTAGGTATCGACAACGGTTATCTTAGGAAGGCTGCGTGCGTAGTCGATGAATACCATGCCGTAGGGAAACACTGTCCTTTCACGTGCAGCGCTAGCGATCGTGAGAAGCCCTTGGTTCATCAACGATATGTGTGCGGAGCTCGAGACAACGAGCATGCGTGTAGCTATACAGATCTCGCGATGAATATCCGTAGAACTCAATACGCTTCACCATGCGAACCACAAACCCGATCTCTAGATATAATCCCTGTGTCTCGCTGAACTACGATTCATTGAATTGCTTAACGGAGACGCATCGATGGTGTCTTCAGTACATGGTTTTGCGTAGAGTAGCTCCATAGAAAAAGCTTTGAGTAGGTAAATAATGAATGGAAAACGATGTCGAGAATACATCGAGAAAGCGTTTCGAACATTTTCTTCATTCCCAGTAGTACGAGTCAACGTCTACAATGGGTGCGAACAGCTTACGAGATTCACCGTTGATAAATACAGCGTACCTAGTTCTGTACAGCCATAGATACACGTAGTCGTCAGCATACGCTGACACAGCTCGTACGAACAATGTTGTTACAACGCTTTGCTTGCATTTCCATCCTATACCAGCAGATATTGGAACTTTCTTAGCCCACGATGGTACTCGAGGCATTTTGGTAAGTACTAGCGAAAGAACATCTATTGAGAATGCATCAACATCGGAGCTGTACGAAAGGTACTTGAACACTGCTTGCGATTGTCCGTACACGTAATCGTAGAGTTCTGCATTCTGAAGCACGTAGTCTAGGTACTTATCCCAGCCCTCGCCATCGTACGGATCTTCATCGATGCTGTAGTTCAGGTACT
>JAMOOB010000121.1 GCA_027066265.1 Desulfurococcales archaeon | reverse complement strand
GTGGCGCTAGGCTTTACCTCAGCAATGCTTTAACCCAATTCTTGGATGGTTCTATCCTTACCTCGGTTTCGTTCGAGAGCTCTGGTCTCGATAGCTTCACAACCCTAGCTAAGCGAAGTCTACGAAGAGCTTCGAGTACTTCATCGCGATCAATGTTCAGTTCTTCGACAAGCTCTCGAATACTGATTCGCGTACGGGTTGCAATGAGTTCCAACAACTCTTTCTCGTTGCGGTCTAGACAGAGCTCTGCGTTGCCATACCTATCGATTCTGAGAATGGGTACACCGTCTTCGAATACGTAGAGCGAGCCAACGTCTATACTCCTCCACTGCTCATCGGTTAGAGGTTTCGTAGCCACGATACTCGCCACCTCATCGAATCCCTTCAACTCCTTTAACGATACCTCGAAATCTTCGTCGAGCAACTTCACGGTTTCTTCATGCGGTAGATACCTCGTTACGTAGAATAGTGTCGAGCTACGGTTGCAGTACGCGAAGAGATACCTACCGTTGCTCATCAAGAAGTTGAACTTTCCATACTGACCGATCTTCGTAGCTAGTCTCCAGATCTCTTTGAATAGTTCTATGGGTTCGGCAAGGATGGAAAGCATGCTCTTCCTCGGATTGCTGAACACGTCCCTTAGGTTATCCAGCATGTAGCAGAAAGCGTACTCGGAATCAGTATCGCCGATTGGGTGGTAGTACCTAAGTCTGAACTCTGGATCATCCATGATCTCCGAAACATCGCCGTTGTGTGCAAACACCCATTCGTAGCCGTACAGCTCTCTCACGAATGGATGGGTATTGACGTAGCTTACATTGCCTTGCGTAGCCCACCTAACGTGGCTGATAACCATGTGGCTCCTAATCCGGTTCAGCAAGAACGTTGCCATAGGGCTAGAGCTCGCTGGTCTAGGCTCCTTAACTAACGCTACACCCTTGCCTACGTACCACGCTACGCCCCAGCCATCACGATGGATTCTGCCCCTAGATACGAAACCTCTCCAGGTAAAGCTTACGGAGACCTCCTTGTTTGCACAGAGACCGAAGAGTTCACACATCGTTCATCCCTCGGAAGACAACTTCTTAATCAACTCCTTCCTATAGAGATCCAACGCATGCTCGATGAGTTCCACAATGCTTGGTCTCCTACCGAACACGGCTTCCTCGAGCGCTGCTACACGTCTCAGCTTATCCATCAAGCTACTGGGTATCTCAACAACGAACGATTGCTCGATAAGCGTAGGTACTTCGCATGCTAGGAACGCTCTAAGTCTCTCGGTAGTGATACCGGTATCCGCACCTTCATCACCACGGTTAGCAAGGTACAGAATCCCATCAACGAAGTCGTACTTAGGTATGTGCACACCGAGCCTTTCCTCAAGCCTCTTCTTTTCGTTGAGAAGCTTCTCACTGAGAATGGAGTCCAGAGCTCGTTTGAACTCCTCGTAGGTCCTAACCTCGTAACCAAGCCCTTCCAGAACCTCGAGAACTCTCCTATTCATCAACGGAAACCTCTCCGGATCGTACATGAACAAGAGCTCAGTCTTTGCATAGAGACCAAAACCTGGGATCTCGACAGCATCCGGATCACCAAGCTCAAGAAGCTTGTTAATTCTCTCAGCAACCTGCTCTACGCTTAGCTTGCTAATCACACGGTTCTCGACGAACCACCTCTTATTCTTATAAACGTTGAAGTTCCACATAGCGTTAACAAGCTCAACAAGAGCATCAACGCTACGTTCGCTCAGGAAACGCATCAAGATTCGTTTCCTTGCCTCAGCTTCCTCGAGCCTCTTAAGCCAGTAACTCTTCGCATCTATACGCTCAACAAACTGAAGCTCAGACATAGCTCCACACCCACCACATACATCTCCAGATCCCCTCCCCTAAAATCCTTGCACACACATAACATGATCACGTGCACACACATTACGAAGCGACTAGAACACAGATATTTATAGAATTGAGTTTAAGTGAACGAAAGTTTATTATCGCTTGGTGCACCTAGGGAAAGCGGTGAATATCTTGAGCCACATCTCGGATATCTCACGAGATAGGTTCGATCCCCGTAGGCTCAGAGCCTTGGCTATGAAAATACAGGAATACTGGGAAAGACTTAGGTATGAGGTTCGTTATGAACCTTACTCTGTGTTAGCATGTCAATTACAGAGTTATGAAAAGGTCAAGGACAAGCTCTTTGCAATGATCGTAGCGGTTATCATGGATTGGAGAGTACGTAGCGAATGTGCGATTGGATATACGCTATGTTTAGCAGACGAACTAGGTGAACTGAACCCAAAGGTTGTAAGATCCGTTAGTGACAACGAGCTCGCAGAGCTATTGAGAAGGTGTACTGCTAAAGCGGAGGAATACGTTGCAAAAGTATGCGACAATAGATATTCATGTTCATGTAAACCTCGGGCTAAACGTAGGAAGAAATCCTCGCAAAGTTCGACAAGCAAAGTCGATCTCGTTGACGAATGGTATCGTGAAAATGCCAAGTACATACATAAGTTTGCTCAGGAGTATGACGAAGGTGTATTCCTGAACAAAATAGTCCAATATTTGAAGGAACATCAATCAGATAATAAGGTCAAACTAAATCCAGCTGATATTT
>JAMOOB010000120.1 GCA_027066265.1 Desulfurococcales archaeon | reverse complement strand
GTAGGACTGCTACTCCTCTGATCTCACCCTTCTTGACGTTGGGGATATTCGTAACTACGGTGAAGGAGAATCTCTCGGTCCCAACCTTTGCAATCCATAGCTTGTCTGCTCGAGGATGCTTCTCTACGTGTCCAACTTCTACCCCTACTATATCGATCGCGTACTCCGGTCTATTCTCTTCTCCTAACGCAATCCTTGCTCTTAGACCCAGTAGAATCGATAGACTGTAGCGAAGTTCTGCAACAGCGAGTTTCTGTGATTCGCTCTCTATTCTAGTACCCTTGGGAGGTAGTATCACCGAGATAAGCTCGCGTGCAACGTTCTCGAGTTCTCTAAGAGCTTCGAACTCCATCAACATGTCTAGGGGTAGGAACGAGTACTTTATCTGCATCAATAGCGAGCGTAGCTTCTTCACCTTCTCGATGGCTAAACCCTTGTTTATCGGGTAGGGTAGGTTCCATACCTTTACACGGTTCTCTAATCTATTGATAGCGTCTTCGGCAACGAGAATACGGTAATCGTTAGCCGTGTCCATGCACACACCCAGACTGTAGGAGGAACGCTAGCTTAATTCCTTGAGATGTAGCGAGGAGAGGTTTCGCGATTGGAATGCAAAACGTTGCGTTAAGCGGCTGGGAATCCGAGCTCGGTAGCTATGTGAATCGCGAGCTCTAGGTTCTCCTCGATCTCTTCTTCTCTTCTAGTAACTTTCCTAGCAATGCTCTTCGCAGTTCTTCGGATTGCGAGAGCGAGCGCCATTTCGCTCACCAACTAAGTACTACGCTTAGGTACTTTATGAGGATGTGGCTGAGGGTGTGTTAGGCAGTAGTCGAAGTTACAACAGTTGAAACTCCACTATGTAGACCTCGGGATCCTTCTCAACGATTTGCTTACCGTATATCCTAGCGAAGTCTCGTAGGAACTCTTCCTTCGATCTAAACCCATCCTTCTTCACATCCTCGTCGCTGAGCTCACTCAACTTCTTTCGAACGATCTTCTTGATCACGGCTCTACCCACGCGTGCGTGGCCTACGTACACCTCGACGATGTCTCCCTCCCTAAAGTTTGCGTGGAGACGTACGGTCGCTGTCTTCTCTCCGGACAGTATCTTGCCGGCGTAGTCTATCTTGAACACTAGCTTCTTCAGATCCCCCACCCCTCGTCGAATCGATGCGTAGTGTGTGCTCAGCCTATAAACGGCTAGCACCCTATTCGTCTCGATCGCGCTTCACGGTAGATAGGCATAATATTCTGCTACGCAAGGTGTTTGCATGCGCGTAGGGATGCTCCTTGAGATTCGGATTCCTATGCAAAGAACGTGGTGGTGCTAGGGGTAGGGTAGCCATAGTGGGAGCTGGTCCAGCGGGTTTAGCGGCTGCGGGATACCTAGCTTGTCAAGGTTACGAAGTGGATGTGTACGACAAGCTTCCGTATCCTGGAGGAATGATGATGTTCGTGATCCCATCGTTTAGAATTCCTCGCGATAGCATAGTTGAGGGAGTGGAGGATCTCGAGAAGAGGCTTAGCGTAAAGTTCGTGCTGAAGACCAAGGTCTTCGAAGGCGATGATCGCCACGATGAGGGGGACGACTTCGTTGAGCGTAGGGTACCGCTCTCCAAGCTTGTAGAGGAGTACGATGTAGTTCTCATCACGACGGGTACGTGGAGATCGAGAAGCATGGGGATCGAAGGAGAGAACGCTCTCGGTGTAGTACCTGCTCTCGAGTACATCTATAGATGGTGGCTCTACGAAGCCAAGCTAACGAACGAGAAACCCTTCATCGCTAAACGCGTAGTAGTTATCGGTGGTGGTCTCGCCGCCATAGACGCAGCCGAGGTCGCTCTGAAACGGGGTGCTGAAGAAGTGTTCCTAGTGTATCGAAGAACTATCAGAGAAGCTCCCGCTGGAGAGTACGAGATTCGAAGACTCGTTAGGGAAGGCGTTAACTGGATCGAGCTAGCACAACCAAAGAGAATCGTTGTCGAAAACAACGTTGCTAGAGGAGTAGAGTTCGTTAGGATGAGGCTCGGCGAACCCGATGAGTCGGGTAGACCTAGACCCGTACCCATACCCGGCTCGGAATTCGTAATCGAAGCTGATCTCGTTGTGCCAGCCATAGGCGAGGAGCCTACGCCTCCAATGAAGAGCGAGGTTCTGGGGATCAAGCTCGATAAACGTGGTAGGATCGTGGTAGACCACGAGTATAGAACTGGGAACGAGAAGGTGTTCGCTGCTGGAGACGTCGTTACCGGACCATCGATGGTTGGTCGAGCAACGGGTTCGGGGCTAAGGGCTGCTCGAGCTATTGATAGGTTCCTTAGAGCTAGACTTCGTACGGGGTGAGGTTCGATGATGCGTACGCTCCGCGTAATAAACTACGATGCTTGCATCGGTTGCTATACATGCGAAGAGGTATGCAGATTCCTACACGAAGACCGTGCATACATCAAGCTGTACGATGTGTATGGAGGTCTTAGGAAACCCATAAGCTGCTTCCACTGCTACACAGCTCCATGCGTGTACGCATGCCCTACGGGAGCCATGCACAAGGATAGAGACGGGGCAACCGTGGTCGATCCAAGGAGATGCATTGGGTGCACGTGCTGCATAGCGGCATGTCCCTTCGGCATACCCGAGCTAACACCCCTTGGCTACGTAACGAAGTGCGATCTATGCAGCGATCTGAGGAAGCAGGGATTGGATCCAGGATGCGTTGCTATGTGTCCAGCCAAAGCGATCTCGTGGGGATCGATGGAGAAGGTAGTCGAGAGTATTAGGAAGCGATTCCTAGCAAAGATAATGGCGCCCACTATCGAGAGCGTTCGTGAAACCGGGTAGCGTTTCCATGCCTAGGTTCCCCATAGATCCAGAGGATCGCAAACCTCTTGGCTCTACGGGAGAACGCGTACCAGCCATAGGCATCGGTACCTACGGCATTCGGAGCTATGCAGATGCCGAGCAAGCCATCGTGCACGCAATCGAGCTAGGTCTAAACATGATCGATACAGCCGAGATGTACGGCAATGGACTAGCTGAAGAGATGGTGTGTCGCATCGTTAAGAAGGTTGGTAGAGATCGCGTCTTCATAACAACGAAGCTCTTACCACACCGTTTCACGGATCCCGACACCGCCGTAAGAGCTGCCGAAGCTAGCGCTCGAAGAATGTGTGTCGAAACCATAGACCTCGTCCTAATCCATTGGCCAAACGATGTACTACCCATACACGTTCAGATCCGAGCCCTCGAAGCCATCGCCGAACGTGGGTTGGCTCGGTACATAGGAGTCAGCAACTTCAGGCTCAGCGAGCTTCGTGAAGCAATTGAGTCTACCTCTAAGTACGAGATCGTAGTGAATCAGGTGAAGTACAGCGTTCTGGATAAAGCAATTGAGAAGAATCTCCTACCGTTCTGCATAAAGAACAACATACTGATACAAGCGTACACACCTCTCGAGAGAGGTGCTGTTGCGAGGCATCCCACGATAATCTCGGTAGCGAATCGCTACGGAAAAACCCCTGTACAGGTAGCGCTAAACTTCCTCATATCGAGACCCATGGTAGTAGCGATACCGAAGACTGAACGAATCGAACGCGTAGATGAGTTCTACGGAGCGTTAGGTTGGAGACTCGCTCCTCAAGACATCGAGTTGCTAGAGAAGGTATAGCCATGGTTGAGGTATACGTAGGTACCTCGGGATGGATGTACGACTGGAATCTTGGAGGAAACTTCGATTGGTACGCAAAGCATTCAGGTCTAAACGCAGTTGAGCTCAACGCTTCTTTTTACCGCTTTCCTTTCCCTAATCAAGTAGTTAGCTGGAGTAGGAAAGGTAAGCATCTTAGATGGGCTGTGAAAGTTCATCGCTCTATAACGCACCTCAGAAGATTGAATCCTCAAGCACTCGAAATCGCTAAGAAGTTCCTAGATCTCTTCAAACCTCTCGATCCCTACACGGATTTCTACCTCTTCCAGTTACCACCATCCTTCGCGAAGAACGATACGAACATCGAGAGAATCAAGTTCTTCGTACGAGAACTCGGATTGGGAGCTAGATTCGCTATAGAGTTCAGACACCCTAGCTGGTTCAACGAAGATACCGTAGACCTCTGTAGATCGCTCGGCATAACCGTGGTATCCATCGATTCTCCGCAGACTACCTGGATCGTGAGTAGCAACGATATCGTGTACCTACGTCTCCACGGAAAGTACGTTTGGTACGCACACGACTATACGTACGAAGAACTTCTCGAGCTCGCTAAAGCAGTTCTAGAACTCGATCCTAGGAAGGTGTACGTGTTCTTCAACAACGATCACTGGATGCTTGAGAACGCTCGCACAATGCTGAACCTCTTACATAGCCTAGTCGCTAGCATGGAGCATAGGTAAAGCCTCGGAACTAAGCTAGCTACGTACACGTTAATCCATCAACTTGATAACGATACTAACAGTACCTGCGTAGGGGTCTACATGATTCGCGAATACCTCGTGGTCTTCATCGTCGCTCTGATACTCATCAGCACAATTATGCTCTTACTACACTTGTTCTCGGGGAGCGAAACCATGGAGAGCGAAACTACATATATTAGAGGAAACATCGTGTTGCTTCCGCTACCCAAGATCCGTAAGGAGGTTCTATCCGTAGAAGAAGCTCTTGCCTATAGGAGGAGTATTAGGAGCTACGAAGACAAGCCATTGACGCTCGAACAGCTTTCCCAACTGCTGTGGGCTGCCTACGGCATTACCGAGACTAGGTACGGCTTCAAGACTTGTCCAAGTGCTGGAGCTACGTATCCTCTCGAGATATACGTAGTCGTAGGCGAACGAGGCGTTGTGTTACCGAATGGAAGCTTTCTCGAACCGGGTAGCTACAAGTACGATCCTCATAGCCATACGCTCAAGCTCGTCAAGCGAGGCGATCTAAGATACGAACTCTATCGAGCTGCACTAAACCAGGAATGGGTCCTTAGAGCACCAGTATCCATAGTCATATGCGCAGTATACGAACGTACTACGAGTGTCTACGGAGAACGTGGATATCGCTACGTATACATGGAGGTAGGACATGCTGGACAAAACATATACCTCGAAGCCACGGCCCTAGGACTGGGGACTGTAGCCGTTGGAGCGTTCTACGACGATAAGGTGCAGAAAGTTATAGGTGCTCAACCGGATGAGCATCCTCTCTACATAATGCCTGTAGGAGTACCGAAGAAGACGTATCGTATATCGGAGCAGGAGATCGCTAGATACATAGAGGATCATAGGAGAGAGCTGGAAACGGGATGAAGACTCCCGCGCTCTCGACCTCAGGGGGATGAAGAGAATCGCGGCCGCCGCGGACCGCCTAACCACACCCTACAAGGTTCTTTCTTCTCTGAAGTAGGGTTCTCCTAGAGCTCTCGGTGGAGATACGATTCTTCGTAGAGGTGTTGCGTAGAGGATGCTTACGAGCACAAGCGCTGCTACGAAGGGTATTGCGCTAACCATGGCTGGACTCATCTTGATCACTACGCTCCCTATCCTTATGGGATGCGTCTGTATCTCGACCATCGATACGTAGAGAGCTGCGAAACTCGTAGCTAGTATGGGTGCTAGGACGGGGTGCCATAGCGATGCTATTGCTAGGGATAGGGCTAGGAATCCCCATCCCGTTCCTAGACCGGCGCTCCACGTACCTACGTAGCTAGCTAGGTATACGAAAGCTCCTAGAGCAATCAATTCGTAGCCTAGCAACATCGCTACGAGACGCGTTCTCCCCACATCGATTCCGAGAGCTTCGGCGTTCCTAGGATTGTATCCGCATGCGCGGAGCGCTACACCGAAGCTCGTTCTGTAGAGTAGCAACCATGTCAACGCCGTCGATAGCGCTACGACTACGCCGATCGTTACCGTATCCATGTATAGGCTCGTTGGCAGTGCACGTCCAAGGAACCGTGTTCCTACTATCGTTGCAATACCGTAGCAAACCATGTTCATAGCGAGTCCCGCCAGCACGTGGTTTGCTAGGAAAACGTTGATGAGCATAGACATTACTACCGCCAACACCGCTCCGCATGCGAGAACCGCTATCAGCGCCATGATGGGGCTAGACGTGGCTACGAATACCGAGAACGTTACCGCTACACATAGCACGAAGAGGCCGTCTATAGCTAGGTTCAGTACACCGCTTCGTTCGACCACTACATCTCCTAGGACGGCGAGCGTTAGTGCAAGAGCTAAGGGATTGAGGAATCTCTCTATCATAGTTTCACACCCTTTACCTTCACTATCTTCATCCTGTAGTTCACGAAGAAATTCGATACGAGGGTCGAGACTAGGAGCACGCCCACGATTACTTGAGCAACAGCATCGCCTACACCAGCACCCGCAATCTGGATCCCTACCATCATCAGGAGGAGAGCTCCTACGAAGTAGGACACTAAGGGTACCAGCAATGGTTCTAGCTGTGCCAACCAAGCTACTATTATAGCGGTGAACCCTAGTCCAGCGCTGAACTTCGTTCCTAGGATGAGCTTCCTCTGTACTTCGAAGAGCTCTATACCTCCCGCTAAACCGGCAAGAGCCCCACTCATCAGGAAGGCTAGGAGAGCTACTTTCTTAGCCGATATACCGCTGAGCTCGACGAGAGCTTCACCCGTTCCAAGAGCTTTCACTGCTAGACCGAACCTCGTACGCTTGACGATCACGTGGATGAGTACCGTGAGGAGCAACGCCATAGCTACGATGTACGGCGAGAAGCTGTAGCCCCTAACGCACGGTATCCAGCAAGCTCTTGGAATCAGATCGGTCTCGGGGTAGCCATGCACTGCTACTCCTCTCCAAGGACCTTCGACGAGGTGGTTCGCTAGGTAGTAAGCTACGTAGTTGAGAAGAAGTGTTGCAAGTGCTTCGTTTACGCCTATCCAGATCCTCAACGCTATCGCAATGAAGCTCCACGCCATTCCACCGAGAGCTGCCACCACGAGTCCCAGTACTATCCCCATGCTAGAGCTGCATAGCGGTGTGTATAGAGCGAACCACGTTGCGAGGATCGCACCTATCACGAGTTGTCCATCTGCACCTAGATTCCATAGCTTAGCACGATAAGCTATGCATAGACCTAGAGCGATCACGGTTAGCGTTCCTAGGTACCTCAAAGTGTTGAGGTCTACGAAGCTCGTAAACGCAGCGAAAACAACGTTCGTAGATCCCGTGATTGCGTATATTATCAAAGCCGATACAGCTAAGCATAGCGCTATGGAGGTCAACGATAGAGCTATCCTCTTACTCAAGCCAAGCTCTCGTCTAACGATCACTATCTTCAGCAAGCGTTAGCTCACCATGAGCTCCTCGATCTTTGCAACATCGATCTCTTCACGGTGATAGGGTCCGAAGATAGTACCTCGATTCATCACTGCAATGCGGGTGCCTAGCCCGAGAGCTTCCTCAACATCCTCGGTAAACACGATGACTGCTCCACGCTTAGCAACGTTGCGAAGTACGTTTCGAACACGATGTGCACTAGCTTCGTCAAGCATTCTCGTAGGGTTGCACGCTATGAGCAGCTTGCATTGCGAGGCTAACTCCTTGATTATGGCTATCTTCTGAAGGTTTCCTCCCGACAACACCTTCAGCGGAACCTTTGGGCTAGGCGTGTACACGGGTATCTCGTGAACGTAGCTCTCGAATACCTTAGCAAGCGCATCGAACCTCGTCGTACCTAACCTCAACGCCATGTTTTCGTACACATTCATCTCGAGCGAAACGCTCATCTTAGCAACGTCGTCCGGTACGAACCCCATGCCCATCGATACGCGTTTCGATGGTGGGTACCTCGTGATGTCTATACCCATGAACGTTATCCTACCCCGTGCAACCCTTCTAAGACCTATCAAAGCTTCAGCAAGTTCTCTCTGACCATTTCCTGCGATGCCCGTGATTGCAAGGATTTCGCCTTCCCTAACATCGAAACTCACGCCCCTAACCTTCTCCTCTCCATGGTCTCCCAGCACCGTTAGGCTGGATACCGTCAACACCATGTTGCCTAGAGCTACAGTCTTCTCGTGCGTACCGAATCCATTCCAATACCTATCTCCAAACATGGCTCTCCTAACGCTATCGATATCCACACCACGGTTGTACGTCGCTACGACTCTACCCTTCCTAAGCACCGTTACCCTATCAGCAATCTCCAACGCTTCCCGAATTCTGTGTGTAATGAATAGAACACTCCTACCGTTCTCAACAAACTTCTTAACGAATTCGTATAGTCTAGACCTCACGTTGTTCGGAAGATACGTCGTAACCTCGTCCATGATCAGCAGACACGGGTTTACGGCGAGCGATTTTACGAGGGATACCATCTGCTTCTCAGTATAGCTCAAGCTCCACACAGGTTTGTCTAGATCAAGCTCTATCCCTAGCTCTCTAGACACCTCGTCTATCGTACGATACAGATCTCTCCTAAGATCTTTGCCTAGTCCTAGAACGAGGTTCTCCCAAACAGTTAGGTCTTCTACTAGCTGTGGTCTCTGACTAACCATTGCAATGCCTAGCTTCATCGCGTGTCTAGGCGAAGGAATCCTTACTTCGCGACCCCGAACCTTGATCACACCTTCATCGGGAGCGTAAACACCAAACAAGATCTTTCCAAGCGTTGACTTACCAGCACCATTCTCTCCAAGCAACGCATGCACTTCGCTTACCTCTATCCTCATCGATACACGGTCCAGGGCTAATACTCCAGGAAACCTCTTGGATACATTGATCAATTCGATGAGGGATCCGCCCATAGAGAACCCCGAAACAAGCTATTTTATGCAGATCCGAGGAGCTTGACCCAGGATACGAACCAATCCATGTTCCACAGATCGTCGTGACCCAGCCTTACGCCGGATGGTATCACGACCTTTTCTCCCGTCTTTATCTTGTACCCTTCTAATGGTCCCGTGAACGGATCGAATACTGGTGCTACCGGATACTTTACTCGGTTACCCGTACCTACCTCGACGTCTACGTGCGTCACGTTCTCGTATCTATGCGTAGAAGCGAACTGTTGTAGTGCTTGTAGCAGTGGTGCGTTCTTCATGAGTTCGTAGCGCTCCATCACGAGATCGTATACCGAGACCTTTCTACCGGTTAGCTTGTCAGTTACGTAGATCTTCTTGAGTATCGGCACGAACTTGGGGTTTATGTGCATGACGCTACCGTTGGGGTAGACGTAGCATCCTAGGTCTACGGCACCCGTGTTGAGTAGGTACCAATAATCAACGTTCTGCAGGTTTCCAGGTCGTAGGATCCCAGCCTTGATCTTGGTAAGTATGTCGGCGTAGATTACTTCCCATCTAACGAGCTGACCCGAAACAACAACGTCGGGACCGTACTGATACATAGGGCTGTAGTGACTGAATACGTAGACTAGCTTACCCTGCGTCTTGTAGAGTTCCTCCGCTAACTGTATGATCGCAGGAGAATCCTCTGTGTACGCAATGACGTCGCAACCCATCTCTATAAGTTTCTTCGCTGCTTCTCTAGCCTTCTCCGGCGCATACCATTCACCTATCTCGATCACGTAGACCGTGATGTTCTTACCGAGCTGTTCACCTACTTCCTTGGCTCCTATAGCGAACGCATTGATGTGCCTCACCACCTCGGGGATTAGGTGAGCCGCTACGTACCCGATCTTGCCGGTCTTGGTTAGAGCTCCAGCAATCAAACCATTGAGGTAGTATACCTGGTAGAGATCTGCGAAGTAGGTACCCATGTTGGGTAGACGTTTGTATCCCGAGCAGTGGAAGAACATTACGTCTGGGTACTCAAGAGCTTTCTCGTAGGTTGGATCCATGAAGTCGAAGCTCGTCGTGAATATAACCGTGTATCCTTGCCTAACGAGTTTGTCTATGACCTCCTTGACCGTAGCCTTACTTACGCGCTCCACGTACGTAGTCTCGAGCCAGTCCCTGAATAGCTTCTGAACGATGCGTCTACCGAGATCATGCATGTAGCTCCATCCATAGTCGCCTACGGGACCTACGTAGATCCACGCAGCCTTGATCTTCTTCGGAGGCTTCCATTCCTTGCTGGTCTCTGCCACCGTCTGCGTACCTGCGCTTCCCTGCGTTAGCAGAAGCGAAGCTATCGCCACGCATATTACAACACACACGATAACAGCTACGAGACCTAGCTTCGAGACCAATGACCTTCCCCGAGCTAACGCAGAGGTACGGGGTTAAAAACTTCTGCTCAGCTAGATGCGTAGCCGCGTTACATCGGCTGTGTGAAGTCCAGAAGACCTTCCTTGAGTAGAATTCCGCGCGCTGCGAGGACTCCCGTAGCTGCAGCTACGTTTATTCCTCTGGATAGCCCGGCACCATCTCCTGCCACGAATACGTTCTCTACGTTCGTCTCCATGAAACGGTTTACACGAGCTTTCACGCTGTAGTACTTGATCTCGGGAACGTAGAGCAACGTGTAGTGAGAAGCTATGCCAGGCATCATCACGTCGAGTCTCCTTATCGCTTCGACTATGTTCGCTACAACGCGGTAGGGGTACGCCATTCCTATATCTCCGGGCGTAACGTCCTTCAGCGTAGGTTCGACGGTGCTTCTCTCAATTCTAGACCACGTACTTCTCCTACCAGCCTCCAGATCTCCGAAACGTTGAACGATGGGTCTCCCACCTCCTAGTCTCGTAGCTAGCCTAGCTATGCTCTTGCCGTACGTTATCGTGTCCTCGAATGGATCGGTGAGCCTTACCGTGACCAGTATCGCGAAGTTAGTGTTCCTAGACTTCTTACCGACGTACGATTCTCCATTCACGCCCACCGTACCATCGCTGTACCTCTCCTCGACAACGAATCCGTGAGGATTGCAGCAGAACGTACGAACCTTATCGTCGTAGACCTTCGTATACATGATTATCTTCGGATCCCTTACGATGTTCGTTATCGGCTCCGTTATGTATGCCGGTACCTCGACTCGAACCCCTATATCTAGAGGACCGGGCTCGACATCTATACCCAGCTTCAATGCTTGCGTATAGAACCAGTCCGCACCACTACGTCCAGGGGCTAGCACTACGTATCTCGAGCTGTAGAATCCCTGCGTAGTTTTCAGAACGATCCTCGAATTCTCTTTACGTACTTCGAGAACCTTGGTCGCGATGAAGATCTTCACGCCGTGTTCTTCGAGCCACCTAGCCATGGCTTCGATAACTCGAGGAGTATTCTCGCTACCCATCACACGCTGAGGCGTTGGTATGAATTTAGCACCTGCACGAGCAGCTAACCTCTCGAGTTCGCTCGCTTTATCTTCGGGAATGCGGTAGACGATGTTTGGAGCACCAAACTTTACGAAGACGCTGTCTACGTACTCTATGAGTTTCTGCGCTTCCTCCCAGCTCCCTACGAGCTTATCGAGATCTCCACCTATATCGGGCCTAAGGTTTATTATGCCACTGCTAAACGCTCCCGCACCACCAATACCGTGAAGTACGTGGCATATCGGGCAACCCGTGCATACACCCGTTACCAGTCTTCTACACCTTCGCTGCGAAGGCATGTATCCCTGCTCGAAGAGTGCTACCCTAAGCTTCCCATCGGAGCGCAGAGCAAGTTCGTAAGCAGCGAATAGCCCAGCTGGACCACCACCTACGATAGCTACATCGAATTCCATGGACTACACCCTCACTCTATGCCTAGCTCCTTCCTTCGATCCACCATAGCATCCACATCTTCACCGGTGCTGATCAACGTTACGGGTACGCGAAGCTCGTTCTCGATGCTCTCTATCCATCTACGTGCCTCCACGGGAAGCTCTTCCCATCTACGTACGTTTCTAGCCTCTGGATAGAGAGCGTCGAGCTTCGTTATCGCGATCTGGGTAGCTGAGTTCAGCATAACGGCTCGCTTGGCTAGATCTATGTTGAACGGAGCTACTCTCCTAGGCCTACCCGTGACCGTGCCGTACTCGATCCAACCACGTCTACGCGCTTCTTCGAACGGTATCTCGTTTGGGAGAGGACCTCCTCCAACGCGCGTTACATAGGCTTTGAACACGACGACTACGTGATCTACACGCTTGGGGCCTACACCTACCTCCGACGCGAACGCGCTTGCCGTGGTATCTCGGCTAGTTACGTACGGGTACGTACCGTGGTAGAGGCTTAGGAACGTTCCCTGAACACCTTCTACGAGAACGTTGTCGCCCCTGTCAAGAGCTTCGTTCACTTCCCAAGCAACGTCCCTCAGCATGGGTTTCAACTCGTCGAATTCCTTGGCTGTCCTAAGCTTTCTAAGTACTCGATCCACCATAGCTGCACCGACTCCCTGAAGCGTCGATCCTATAACGCTGCGTAGATACTCATCGCTTCGCTCGATCTCGATGTGTCGAGGCTCTATAACCCCCGCATTGGGGTCTACGAATACGCGTCCATGGGTAGAAGTCTCGTTGATCTCCTTCATCAGCACGTCTATCCTTATCAACGATCCAGCGGGCAGCATTATCTTCGTGTTCGGGTTTACGAAAGCCGTGGATACGAGACGAAGCTTGTAGGTCTTACCACGGTACGAAACAGTGTGACCTGCATTCACGGATCCACAACGAATCGCTATGGATGGGTTGTCTCGTAGCGCGAGGTACGCAACTACCTTACCCTTACCTTCGTCTCCGAAGAATCCTCCGACCACTATCGTTAGCGGCACAAACCTTCCTCGGATCTCGCTTTGTACCGGAGATTTTTATCCGGTAATGCGGCTCTAAACGATCTTCTTAAGCCATCTACCGCTAATGATCCAGAACCACGAAGCTAGACCTGCAACGATGTTGCTGAGCGTCATTGCGATCCATACACCTCGAACTCCTAGACCAACCATCGGTAAAAGGATTGATAGAGGAACCCGGAGCCCCCAGAGCCTCACAATCGATATGAGTGCCGGTATCCGTGTTGAGCCGGATCCTCTACCGATACCCATCGAGATGAAGTGTAGAGCGAAGAACGGTATCGAGAGCGTGAACACCGACATCAAATCCGTTCCGATGCGGACAACGCTCGGATCGTTGACGAAGATCACGACTATCTCGGGGCTAGCGAGCGAGATCGATATCGATACCATCAATAGTATTAGGAACACGACGAGACTACCATCGATAGCTACCCTCTTAGCTCTATCGAAGAGCTCTGCACCGATGCATTGACCTACTATCACCGCAATGCTTTGGCTAAGCGCTCTTACAACAGCTCCGCAGATCTCTATCACTCGATCAGCTACGCCGTAAGCTGCAAGAGCGCTGGTTCCGAACTGCGACACGATCCTCATCATGACTACGAACGCTATCGAGTTCACGAAGCTCTGGAAGCTTATGGGAAGCCCTACGGATAGTATCTTCTGAAGAACTTCGGCTTCTATTCTCCACCGTAGCCTAATCCTAAATCCGCGGTAACCCGTGATGAGGAGATACATCCCTACAAACGATACCAATCCACGCGACATTATCGTGGCTATGGCTGCACCAACAACTCCTAGTCGAGGAAACGGGGGTATACCGAAGATCAGCATGGGATCCAGCACCGCGTTCAGTATCGTGGACGCTATGCTGAGCTTCGTAGGCGTTCTCGTATCGCCGATGGCGTTCGATACGAATACGTAGACGAAGTATCCGAAGGCTATCGGTACTCCAACGAA
>JAMOOB010000119.1 GCA_027066265.1 Desulfurococcales archaeon | reverse complement strand
TAGCAAGATACTGTTCCGAATCGTTGGTTTCGAACCCGAGGTACAGAGAACGGCTCTAAAGCTTCGCGAGATCCTTACGCTGTTCGCTAGACGTAGAGCTAGTCCTAAGTACGGTGTTACGGCGGAGGAGATCGCTAAGATGGTTAGGAAGAGCGTTCCTCTCGACGTGGTTGCGAAGATCCTTAGGCTCGAGGGTATCCATGCAGAGGTTAGGAACAACGTTCTCTACGCCGATACCGATATGGATACGGTTCTAGAGGTTGCTCGAAGCGTTGGTGAGCTCCTCGAAGAGGTTTCGAAGATGCCTCTAGAACACTCAACGAGGAAGTTCGTTCTATGCGTATCAGCAGCCACCGGTTTGAAGCCTAGCGACGTGGTTAGGAAAGCCATGGCGATGGGGTTGATCGAGGACAAGGAGCTTAGAATGCCTTGGGATCGAGCAGTCGAAGAGTTCCTAGAATCCCTGGAAACCTTCGGCGAAGAGGAAGAGTTTTAAGCTTCTACGAATGGTTCTCGCGGTTCGGTGAGGCTAGTGGTAGAGTTCGAGCTGAAGAAGTACACCGATCGAGAGCTACGCTTCGTAATCAAGGACGAGGATAAGCATTCGCTACCGAACCTCGTAGCCAAGCTCGCTCTGAAGAAACGTGGCGTTGTCTACGCAGCTTACATAATCGACCACCCACTCGTCTCCTACCCAGAGGTAGTGATCCTCACCGATGGCTCTAGGGATCCCCTCGAAGTTCTTCAGGAAGTCGTTGCCGAAGCACGCGTCTACGCACAGGAACTTCTTTCGAAGGTAGAGGAACTAGTTTCGAAGGCTAGGAAATGAGCGAGCTCGTCATCGGAGTAAGCAACATAATCTCGCCCCTCTGCTACTCTCTTCTAAGGTTAGAACCCTACGATCAGTGTCTCCACGGATGCACTTACTGCTACGCACGTTGGTACAGACCATCGGCTCAGAGCATCAAGCCCTTGGCTAGGAACCTAAGGATCTTCAGGAAGTTTGCTAGGTACGTACGTAGGAAAGGTCTTCGAGCCATACCAGCGAGACTCTCGACACTCGTAGACCCATTCCAACCCGTTGAGGAGGTGTTCAAGGTATCGCTACGATTCCTAGAGATCGCGCAACGCTTCGAGTACCCAATCATCGTTTGCTGCAAGGGTACCCTCCTACGCAGAGATCCGTGGAAATCCATCGTAGAGAAGCTCGTTGATAGGAAGCTGCTCGTATTGCAGGTATCGATATCGACGCTCGACGAGGATCTGTCGAAGGTTCTGGAACCCAATGCTCCTAGCCCTAGGGAAAGGCTTGCATTGCTCAAGGAGTTCGGTGAACGTGGTTGTCCAGCGATTCTAAGGCTATCACCTTTCCTAGGAACGAGATCGCTGTACCCAAACCTAGAAACCTTCGCGGATATCTTGAAGGAGTACAGAGTTTCGCAGGTTATCGTCGAAGCTCTTCGTATCGAGCGTGAGAGAGTGGATGAGTTCTCGAAGTTGTTGGGTTTCGAACCAAGCGATTTCGAGGGGTACAGCCTTAGAACGATCGATGGTTTGAAACCCGTGGTAAGGATATCGCTTTCGAAGAGGTTCGCTCTGTACAGAGCTCTAAGAGAAGCGCTGAGTTCTAGGGGTATTGCCTTCGCTACGTGTAAGGAAGGACTCTTCAATCTTCACACGGCTCCGAATTGCTGCGGTATGCACTACCTCGATGAGGACCTCGTTGGTTATCGACCAACGCTCTACGAGATCTATCGCTACGTATCGGAGCGAGGAGCTCTTAAACTCGATGAAGTTCCGAAACTCTTCGAATCCCTCGGCGATGAGTATCTATGGGGTTCGAAACTACGTAGCTATCCACGAAGAGTATCGAAACCGTTGCGTGGTCACGAGAAGAGGTTGTTGAGGGTTTTAAAGAATAGAGAACTGCTCAGCTTCGTATCTCCATGCCTAGGCCTAGAGGACTCGATCATAGTTCTTCGCATGCTCAACGATCCTGCAAAAATGTCTTCGTATCGAGCGCGAACGGAAGGTTCTGTACTTCGAGGATCCTAAGCTACGTAGCCTCATGTACGTGCCCAGCACGAATAGCGTTACAGCTGCCAGCAACGATAGGGTTCTACTCATGCCGAGGACTACGAGAGTCGAGAAAACGAGTGCCGTACCACAGCTAACGGATCCTATCTCCATCGATACCTGCAGAACGGTGTAGAGTAGCAACGCTGTGGTCACGATCGCTATGGCTACGGAGAGCGAGGTGTGTAGACGTAGAGCGTACGCGATGCCGGGAAGGGATAGGATTCCCGTAGCCATGGATAGGGACGCTCTTGGGTAGTGCATGCACGTCATCAACGATAGCGAGCTCATGGAGAGGACTAGGGGTGTTACCGAGGTATCCCAATCGATGCGAGGAAGATCGATTCTTAGAACGCTAGCTACGCATAGAAGAGTTGATAGAGCGAAAGCTGCGATGGCGAGCATAGGCGTCGAGATCTTGGAGATACGAGCTCCGCACATACATAGGCTAGCTCCGCAGAGAAGAACTGTGGCGAGGAAGGGGGTTAGCAAGTGAATCACCGGTACCGTGGTGTGGAGCAGAGGTATATATCGGTTGAGAACGCGTCCATAA